>JAUVPB010000081.1 GCA_030598925.1 Actinomycetes bacterium | reverse complement strand
GGACGGAGCTTCCACGTAGCGATCAACCGCCACCATCGTGCGATCGCCGAGGCCATCGCGGCCGGCGACGGCGACGGTGCTGAGCGTGAGATGCGCGATCACCTGATCTATCTACGCCCCTACTACGAGCGTGCGTGGCGCTCGGCGGAGCGCGTGGTCGCGCGATCCTAGTGCGGTTGGGCGAGGGCGATGAGCACCGCAGGCCCGTTTGGTGTCATCCACGGTCGCTTCCAGCCGTTCCACAACGAGCACCTCGAGTATCTGCGGCTGGCCGCTGCGCGGTGCGAGCACCTGATCGTGGGCATCACGAACCCCGAGAGGGACGCGAGTCTGATCGAGCGGACGCACGCGACGCGTCATCTTCCAGACAACAACCCCTACACGTACTGGGAGCGACTCCTGATCGTGGAGGCAGTACTCGACGCAGAATGCCTCGACGGCAGGGTTGTCCCCTTCCCGATCTCCGAGCCCGAACGGCTGAAGCACTACGTCCCGTCCCGCGGTACGCACTACCTGCGGGTGTTCGACGACTGGGGCGAGGAGAAGGTGCGGCGCCTGCAAGGTCTGGGGTTCGACGTGGTCGTTCTAGAGCCCGGCGCCGAGAAGAAGCTGAGCGCACGCGACGTCCGGGTTTGCATGCGCGAAGGAGGTCCCTGGCGCGACCTCGTTCCGCCCGCCGTGGCACGCGAGCTGACGAGATTCCAAGATGAAGCCGATCGTCGTCCTGCTGCTTGACGGTCTCGGCGACCGCGCGTATCCGGAGCTTGGAGGATCGAGCGCGAACGACGCTGCCGAGACCCCGCAGTTGGACGCGCTTTGTGCCCGTGGATCAAACGGCTTGCTCTGGCCGCTTGGGCCCGGGCGAGCGCCTTCCAGCGAGCGCGCCCACTGGCGCATGCTCGGCTACCACGACGACGAGTTTCCCGGCAGGGCAGTGTTCGAAGCGCGGGGCTGGGCGCGTCAAGTAGACGGAGACGCGGTCTACGCTTACGCGTCGCTTCGACCCGGGGTCCCACGAGACGGAGCGCTCTGGGTCACGGGCCGTGCGTCTGACGACGACTACACGACCTGCGGCCTTCTGCTCGGAGCCCTCTCGCGGTTCGAAGTGGACGACCTCACCTTCACGCTGAGTCATCTTCGGCGCGGCGAGGCGATTCTTCGCATCGACGGTGGCGCGAACCCCGCCGTTACCGACACCGACCCGTTCTTTGGCGACCGCGACCCTGTACTGCGTCCGCGCTCGCGGGCGTCGGGCGCTGGCCGAACGGCGAGGGCGACCGAGGCCTGGACCCGCTGGGTCGCGGAGACATTGCGCGAGCACGTGGTGAACCGCCAGCGGGTGCGTCAGGGTCTCGATCCGTTTGCCGTGATCACGCTCAAATGGTGGGGTCGACCGCGATCGACCTGGAGCGTTCGGGAACGTCACGGCCTCGAGGGCGCGCTGCTCGGTGCGTCACCGTTTCTGACGGGACTCGCGATGACCATCGGGCTCACGCCGATCGAGCTGCCCGAATCGGCCGACCCGGGAGCCGACCTCCACGAGAGGCTCGAACGGGCTGCTCTGCTGCTTGAGGATGGCGCAACGTTCGTCTTCTCTCATCAGAAGGCGACGGACGAGGCCGGGCACACCAAGGACATCAGAGCGAGGGTCAGTGCCATCGAATCGATCGACGCCGCGATCGGTCGGCTCGCTGAGCCGCCGTTCAGTGACGTCGTCGTATGCGTCACCGGCGATCACGCGACGCCCGTCTCGCCCGGGGTGATCCACTCGGGCGATCCCGTTCCATTCGTGTTGACCGGTCCCGGCGTGCGAGCCGACTCGGTTCGAGCATTCGGCGAAGGCGCCCAGCGGAGCGGCATTCTCGGCCACATTCAGGGGGCCGACGTGATGCCGGTGCTGCTCAACGCGGCCGATCGTCCGCTCTTTGCCGGCTCGTACCCGTCCGTCGATCCGCATGCCGCGGGCCACCCGGACTCACCAGAGGCGCTCTCATGGAACTGAGCTTCGGCGTGGTCGGGAATGGCCAGAGGCCCGACGGGATGCCCGCTGCTGGGTTCTCCCGCTCATATGCGCAGCAGGCCGAGACGCTCGGCTTCGGCATCGTGCTACCGACCTACGTTCACGACGACGACGAGTACGCGACGAGCGTTGTGCGGGACACCTCACGAGCCGCTACGGGCGCCCGTTCGAGGAGCGTCATGTCGAACGGATCGCGCTCGCCGGGTCGTCCGGCCGCGTCGGAGAGCGCCTGCGAGAGTACGCAGCCGCCGGCGTTCGCCACGTCGTGTTCAACTCGGCTGGTCCCGGTGACAGTGACTTCGAGGAGCTCGAGCGACTTGCGGCCGACGTGGTCGGGCCGCTGCGTGAGAACGCGAAAGCATGCGCCAATTCGGAGGTGACGTGATGTCAGATGCCGTTGCGACTGAAGTTCGGATCCCAGGGCGCTTGGAGCCGATCATCGACTCGATCGACAGCTTCTACGAAGAGCGGGTCAAGCCACGCGAAGAGCAGTTGGCTCATCGCCTGACGGACAGCGCCAAGTACCTGGATACCGACGGGAAGCTCCACCCGGAGCTCTGGACAGCGAGGCGCGAGATCATGCGTGAGTCTGCCGAGGCCGGCATCTACGCGCTCCACCTGCCCGAGGACATCGGCGGCGGCGGGTTCGGCCGTCACGACATGGTCTTCGTCGAGGAGAGGATCTACGAGAAGGGGATCGGCCTCAACCCGGCGATGCTTGCCTGGTCGGAAGGCGCGACGCCCCGGCTCATCTGGTGCCAGGATCACCACCGCGAGGCGTTCGTCGACCCGCTCGTGCGAGGCGAGTACACGAGCCTGCACGGCGTGACAGAGCCCGACGCCGGCTCCAACTTCTTCGATTTCAAGACGCGCGCCGAGCTACGCGGCGGCAAGTGGGTGCTGAACGGCCACAAGGCGTTCATCACGAACGCGTTCGAGGCCGATGTCGCACATGTCCTCTGCGTGACCGACCCTGGCAAGGGGCGCGAGAGCTTCACGTACTTCCAGTTCCTCACGAAAGAGCACGAGGGCAAAGGCTTTCGCCGCGGGAAGCTCTTCCAGACGATGTTCGACGACGGGATCACCGGCGAGTTTGTGCTCGACGGCCTCGAGCTCGACGAGTCGGCGATCATCGGCGAGCGTGGACAGGGCTTCAACATCGCGTTGTCATCGATCAACTGGACGCGGATGCGGCGCGGCGGCATGTGCTCGGGCTGGTCGAAGTACCTGATCGAAAAGACGCTCGAGCGCGCCAAGACGCGCATCGTGGCGGGCAAGCCTCTTGGCGCCAACCAGGGCATCCAATGGATGGTCGCGGACATGGTCAACGACTGGTTCACGACCCGCGCGATGTCGCTTGCCGTGACGGCGGAGATCGACGATCCGGGGCCCTGGTGGAAGATGCCTCGCCCTCGCGCCGACATTCGCAAGATCTGCATGCTCAAGCTCCAGAACGACGAGGCGTTCCAGCGCATCGCCGACCGAGCGGTACAGATACACGGGGGGGGCCGGAATGATGAAGAACAATCCCGTCAACCGGATCGCGTTGATCGCCCGAAACCTGCGTGTTCCCGGCGGCTCCGACGAGGTGCAACGCACGACGATCGCTCAGACGCTGGGCCTCGGATAGCCGATGACGTTCCGAAGGCCCGCACACGTCGTACGAACGTCTGACAAGCTAGTCAAAGGAGTTTGCCGCGACGGGCGGCGGACTCCGCGAGCAGCGACCTGGAGGTCACCGTGAAGAAGGTTCTCGTCATCGTTCCTTTCAATCTGGACGAACAGGGCATCGCGAATCGCAAGGCCCAGATGGATGAGGTCGAGCTCGGGCCGGGCATCGAGTTCGACTTCCGCGGCGTGAAAGCTGGTCCGGCTCTCTTCGACAGCTACCACGACTTCGCGCTCGCCGACGTCGCCCTCTTCGAGGCGGGCATCGACGCCCAGAGCGAAGGCTACGACGCGGTCTGCATCGACACCATGAGCGACTCGGGCATGAACGCGCTCCGCTCGTCGCTCGAGATCCCGGTGATCGGGCCAGGCAAGGCGTCGTTCCTGATGGCGTGCTTGCTCGGGCACAAGTTCTCGGTGCTGACGCAGTGGGATCCGTGGAAAGCGCTTTACAGCAAGGCCGCGCGTGAGTACGGCCTCACGGACAAGCTCGCCTCGGTTCGCTCGATCAACAAGCCGCCTGACGTAGCGAACCTGCTGGGCGGCAAGGAGGAGGACATCTTCCCGCTGCTCCTTGACGCGGGCCTGAAGTGCGTCGAAGAGGACGGAGCCGACGTCATCTGCATGGGCTCGACCACGATGCACCAGTCCGTTCCGTACCTGCAGGAGAACCTGCCGGTTCCGGTGGTCAACCCGGGTCCCTTGACGTACAAGCTCGCCGAGCTCGTGCTCGGACTCGGTATCTCGCACAGCAAGACGGCGTACCCGAGCCCGCACGTGCCGAAGCCAGAGATGCTGCACGCGCTCCAAGAAGGGGCAGCTGCGGTCGACCAGATGGTCGCGTCGTAGCGGATGACGCTGCCGCTCGCAGACATCAAGATCGTCTCAGTCGAACAGTTCGGCGCCGGCCCGTGGGGCACGCTTCAGCTCGCCGATCTCGGTGCGGACGTGATCAAGATCGAGGATCCCTTCGTGAAGGGCGATGTTGGTCGCTACGTGCCGCCGTTCCAGGAGGGCGAAGACTCGCTCTTCTTCGAGACGTTCAACCGCAACAAGAAGTCGGTCTCGCTCGACCTGAGGCACGAGCAGGCGACCGGCGTGTTTCACGACATCGTCCGAAACGTCGACGGCGTGTACTCCAATCTTCGCGGCGATCAACCGGTCAAGCTCGGTCTCACGTACGAGCAGCTCAAGGACGTGAACCCGCGCATCGTGTGCTGCTCGCTCTCGGGCTTCGGGATGACGGGCCCGCGCGCTTCCGAGGGTGGCTACGACTACATGATGCAGGGTCTAGCGGGCTGGCAGTCGCTCACCGGAGACCCGGAGGGCCCGCCCACGAAGAGCGGGCTGTCGCTCGTCGATCTCTCGGGCGGCTATGCGTCGACGATCGCGATCCTCTCCGGTCTCTGGCGAGCGCGGCGGGACGGTGTCGGATGTGACTGCGACGTTTCGCTATTCGAGACGGCGCTGCACGAGCTCATGTACATCGGCCCCTGGGCCGCGACCAAGGGCTACGTGCCGCCTCGGCGTGCCAATTCGGCGCACCCGTCGATCGTGCCGTTTCAGAACTTCAAGGCGAAGGACGGCTGGTTCGTGGTGGCGGCCGCCAAACAGAAGTTCTGGGAGACGCTGTGCGAGGTGATCGGGCGACCGGGCCTCAACGAGGATCCCCGGTTCGCCACCATGGCGGCGCGCGACGAGAACCGGGACGAGCTGCTGCCCATTCTCGACGAGGCCTTTGCCGAGCGGACGGTCGACGAGTGGATCGGTCTGCTCGTAGAGGCCGGGATCCCAAGCTCCAAGGTCAACACGGTCCTCGAGGCGCTCGACGATCCGCAGACGGTTGAACGCGAGGCCGTGGTCGAGCACGAGCATCCGGCACTCGGGCGTGTGCGGACGATCGCATCGCCGCTTCGCCTGACGGACGAGGACGGGGGCGAGCTGCGCGCGCAGCCGCCTCTGCCCGGGCCCGCGCGGGGCGCGGACACCAGGCAGGTTCTAACGGAACTCTGCGGCTACGACAGCGCGCGAGTCGACGGACTGGCCGAGGCAGGAGCGTTCGGCGACGTCACGGTCTGAGCGTTGCGTGGAGATGCGCACGCGGCCTGCCGGCGCCGGCGAGATGGCCGGCTCGACCGAGGGCTCGGACGAGGAGTTGTCTCGACCGGAGCGGCTGCTCTAGAGTGGCCGAGCCGAGCAGAGTCCGCGAGCGGACGAGGAGCTGACCAGTGGCGCGAGCGAAAGATGCGTATGTCCCCGAGTTAATCCATCCCGCGAGCGTCGACGAGGCCGCTGCAGAGCTCGCGCGGCTGGGCGATGAAGGCGAGCCGATCGCCGGGGCGACGTGGGTGATGCTCGGGCCGCTCCACAAGCGGCCGACCAAGATGCACTACGTCGCGGTCGCGGGCCTTGCCGAGTTGCGAGCGCTCGAGCTGAACGGTGCGACCGCCACGATCGGCGCGGCGGTAACGCACTCCCAACTCGCCGACGGCATCGACGGCGAGGGCCCGTTAGCCGCTCTCGCGCACGCTGCGGTGGGCACACCGCGGGCCATAGCCAACGTCGCGACCGTTGCCGGCAACATCTGTGCGCGCCCCTATCCCGCTGCCGATATCGTGGCGGCCCTGCTCGCGCTCGACGCCCAGGTCGACGCGCGGATCGGCGACGACGCCAGCTCGGTCGACCTCGGCGAGTTCATGCGGGGCGCACCCACGCCGGGATCGCTCGTCACGCGAGTGCGCGCGACAGCGATTGGACAGGCAGCACGGTCATGTTACGAGCGTCTGACGATTCGCGCCAGTGGCGAGGAGGCCGTCGCGTCGGTCGCGCTTGCCGTCGACGTCGATGGGCAAACCGTGCGTGAGGCGCGGGTCGTCTTCGGCGCCGTCGAGGCCCAGGCACGGCGCTGCAGGGAGGCCGAGGATGCTCTGATCGGCGATGCTCTGAGCGCCGATAGTGCAGCCGCGGCCGGCCGTGTTGCTGCCGAGGAACTCGACGTCGCAGAAGGACCCGACGCCCCTGTCGACTACAAACGCCGTGTGTTGCCGGGCCTGATGAAACGCGCAGTTGCGCGGCTCGCTGCCGGTGGGGAGGACGCCTGACGTGCCCGATACCAAACCAGCAACGCTTACGATCAACGGTCGCGAGCTGGAGCTCGACGTTCCGCCCTTCTATCCGCTGGCCGTCGTGCTCCGCGAGGAGCTCGGACTCACCGGAACCAAGACTGGTTGTTTCGAAGGGCGGTGCGGTGCCTGCACGGTGATCGTCGACGGCGAGACCGTCGTCGCCTGCATCTATCCCGTCGGCCTTGCCTATGGCAAGAGCGTCCTCACGGTCGAGAGCCTCGCCGAGCCGACCGGACCCCTCAGCTCACTCCAGCAGAACTTCCTCGAGAAGGGCGCCGTTCAGTGCGGTGTCTGCACTCCCGGCATGCTGATGACGTTGACCAACCTGCTCGAGCGGACGCCGCAACCGTCGGAGGATGAGGTCCGGGACGCGCTCTCGGGCAACCTCTGCCGCTGCACCGGCTATCGCAAGATCATCGAGGCTACGCTCGCGACGGCGGAGGCGGCACGATGACCGCGATCGGTGAGAGTGTCCCGCGCCAGGACGCGGAGGCCAAGCTCAGAGGCACCGCCGTCTACGGCATCGACTACGAGGAGCCGCACTACCTCCACGGAAAGATCCTCCGTGCCACGGTTCCCGCCGCTCGCATTGTCCGGCTCGACACGAGCAAGGCCGAGCAGATCCCGGGCGTGCTCGCCATCGTCACCGCCCAGGACGTGCCGGGCAGATGGGGCTTCGCCACGGTCGATCAGCCGCTCCTCGCGGACGGCGCGATTCGCTACGAGGGAGAGCCGATTGCGGCGGTCGCCGCGGAGACGTGGAATCAGGCTCGCGCGGCGCTCAAGGCGATCGAGCTGGGGCTCGAGCCGCTCGACGTCGTCGGGACGATGGACGAGGCGCTCGCCCCTCACGCGCGTCTCATCCACCCTGACTGGGAGTCGTACGAGATGCGCCCCAGTTTTCCACGAGAGGGCAACGTCGCGACCGTCGTCGAGCTCGAGCGAGGCGATCCGGACGCCGGGTTCGCTGCGGCGGACGTGGTCGTCGAGGGCGAGTACCACGCCCCCCGTCACCATCAGGCGTCGATCGAGCCGCGCGTCTGCACCGCCCGCTACGAGGACGGGACGTACGTGATCCACACCTCGACGCAGGTACCGTTTGGTGTTCGCGACGGCGCGGCCGGCTACCTGGGCGTTCGCCCGTCTGACGTTCGAGTCATCGTGCCGACCGTTGGTGGAGGCTTCGGCGGCAAGCTGCTCCCGACGCTCGAGCCGATCGCGTCTCTGCTCGCACGCAAGGCAAACCGGCCGGTCAAGCTCGTCAACACGCGAAAGGAAGAATTCCTGTCGGGGTGCCCCCGCGAGAACGCGGTCATTCGCATTCGCACCGCGCTGTCAAAGGCCGGCGAGATCCTCGCGCACGAGTCCGAGGTGCTGATGGACAACGGTGCCTACGGCGGTGAGCAGCCCTTTGTGGCCGGCCTCTCGCCTCTGATCGTGTGCTCGAACTACCGCACCGACTCGATCCGCCATCAGACGAAGCTCGTCTACACGAACACCCCGCCGACGGGGCCGTTTCGAGGCGTGCTTGCGACGTACGCGGTGTTCGCCGTGGAACGGCACGCCGACGAGATCGCCAAGACGCTCGGCATGGATCGCATCGAGTTCCGGCGACAGAACCTGTACCGAGAGGGTGACAAGTGCGCGACGGGGCAGGTGCTCGAGGGCGTGGCGTTCGAGGAGACCCTTGATCGCGTCGAGGAGCTGGCGCCGTGGAAGACCATGACGGGCTCGAAGAAGCCCTATCGCGGCGTTGGCGTCGCGTGCGCGATCTGGAACACGAACAGCGCGCCGGGCGGATCGACGATCAAGTTGAACGAGGACGGAACGGCCAGCCTGACCACCGGCGCTACGGAGATCGGCACCGGCGCAATCGCCCAAGCGCTCCCGCAGATCGTCGCGGCCGAGCTAGGCGTCTCCGTCGACGACGTCTTCGTGTCAGAACCAGACACGAGCGTCGGGCTGTTCGACGGTGGCGCCCAGGGCGGGCGCACGACGTACATGGCCGGCACCGCGACCAAGAAGGCGGCTGGCGAGGTGCGCGAGCAGATCCTCGACGTTGCGGCCGGGTTGCTCGAAGCCGACCGGGGCGACCTGGAGCTCAGCGACGGAGCGGTTCTTGTGACCGGCGCGCCCGATCGCAAGGTCAGCCTCAGCAAGGTTGCCCGTGTGGCTCAGGCCACCGACGGCCCGATGGTCGGGAGTGGAAGCCACGCGCATCCGCCGATCGAGTTCGAGAGCGGCTGCATCTCGGGCAGCGTGATCAACGGGTTCACGGGAGCCACGTACCACACGCACCTCGCCGAAGTGGAGGTCGACCCTGACACCGGGCAGGTGACGATTCTGCGGTACGTGGTCGCGCAGGACGTCGGACGGGCAATCAACCCACAGGCGATCGAGGGGCAGATCGACGGGGGTGTGCTCCAGGGGATCGGGTACGCACTGTTTGAGGATCTGCGCCTGGTCGACGGCGTCTGCGTCGATTGGGGATTCGGTACGTACCGGTTGCCGACCGCTGCGGACATGCCCGAGATCGAGATCGCGCTCGTCGAGGTACCTGACCCGGTCGGCGCCTACGGCGTTAAGGGGGCGGCCGAGGCGCCGATCATTCCGGTCGCCGGCGCCATCGCAAACGCCGTGGCTGATGCCATCGGCAAGCCGGTCAACAGCATCCCGCTCACGCCGTTCGCGGTGCTCGAGGCGATTCACAGCTAGGAGGCGGCACGTAGCCATGGCTCAGCGCGCGTTCTTCCTCAACACGCTGCACGACGGCGTCACGCCCGCCGACTACGAGCGCTGGCTACGGGAGGTCGACTACCCGTTCGCGCGCGCCCAGCCAGCCATCCGCCGCTACGACGTGACACGGATCGACGGCAACCTCTTCGGAAGCGAGGGCGAGGCACCGTGCCAGTACCTCGAAGTCATCGACATCACCGACGTTGAGGCCTACGAGCAGGGTGCCCAGGGACCAGAGTTCGAGGCCTTCCTGAAGGAATGGCAGGCGTACGTGGCCGAGTCGAACATGGTGTGGGGCGAGGTCGTGGAGTGACCCGGTGGCGGCTGCGCCCGGCAAGTGGAGAGGGCGCGTGAACAACGGAGCTGCCCCGATCGGTCTCACGCTCGGCGGCGCGATCGCGCCCGAGGACGTCGGCCCGCTCGCCCAGAAGGCCGAGCAGCACGGGTTCTCGGAGATCTGGTTCGCCGAGGACTACTTCTTCACGGGAGGCATTTCGGGTGCGACGGTTGCGCTGGCCGCTACCGAGCACATTCCGGTCGGGCTCGGGATCGTGTCGGCGCTCGTGCGTCACCCGGCGTTGCTTGCGATGGAGCTGGCCACCATGTCGAGGATGTTCCCCGGCCGGGTGTGGCCCGGAATCGGGCTTGGCGTTCCGGCCTGGGTGCGCCAGATGAGCCTCTACCCGCCCTCGCAACTCACCGCAATGCGTGAATGCGTCACGTCCGTGCGTCGGCTACTGGCTGGCGAAACGCTTACGGAGAGCGGCGACTACTTCGACTTCGACCAGGTCGTGCTCACACATCCGCCGAGCGAGGCATTGCCGATCTACATGGGCGTGATCGGGCCAAAGATGCTGCAGCTATCGGGCGAGGTGGCCGACGGTACCGTCGTCTCGGTGCTCGCGTCGCCCGCGTACATCGCCTGGCTACGCGAGCAGGTCGAGCTTGGCGCGCACAAGGCGGGGAGGACCGAGCGGCAGCGCGTCGCGACGTTCGCGCTGTTTG
>JAUVPB010000154.1 GCA_030598925.1 Actinomycetes bacterium | reverse complement strand
GGCTCGCCTGGCTCCGAGTTCAGCTGACCCGCCCGTCTCGTCGACGAGACGGGCGAAGGAAGTAGGCGGGATCTACGGCTAGCGCGGCGCTACGCGGCGTCTGCGTCCGCGTCGGGTTCTGCGCCAGTCGACCGTCGTCGCTTCAGGCCAACTGCGGCGCCGACGGCGCCGATGAAGGCGACCGGCACAAGCCACCTCTTCTTGCGGCTCTTCTGTTCTCTTCGTGGAAGCAGCCCCATGTCACGACCCCCTTTCTCTCGGCGGCGGTTGTCTGCCGCCAGCGACAGCGAATCACTCGTAGTCAATTTTAGCCGCCGCCGCGGACCTGACGGCTTTCGATTTGCTCACAGAATGAGCAAATCTGTGGGGTCCAGGGGGGCTAGTCGCAGCGGCCGTTTCGAGTGGACGCCGTATCTGGGCCGTGAGGAGAGCTGACAGCTTTCAGGACGCGCGCGGGCTCCCGCGCGCGTGCAGGAACGCCGAGATGACGGCGCCGGCGGCGGCGCCGATTATGACCTCTCCGAGGACGTCACCCGGAATACCGTCCGCAATCGTGGTCGTCGGCTCGATGTCCAGAGCGAGGATGATCCCCCAGCAACCGATCATCAGCGCTGCGCCCGCACCGCCGAGCGCTAGCCCGCTCATCCAGCCGAGCCTCGTGCCGAGCAACGAGCGAACAGTGAGGCCCGGGCCAACCGCGCCGAGCAGCGGTGCGAGATGGTAGGTCTTTCCCGTCGCGGCGGTGAGAGCGATCCAGGCGCCGCCCACGACGAGCGCCACTGCAATACCTGCTAGGAGGGCGAGTCTGACGCCCTGGAAGGTGAGAAGCCGTTGCATTGTGCCGGTGTGATGCTCTTCCCCTTGCAAGGGTCGCAGGCAGTGGGATGGAAGCGCACCAGGTGCCGTGATTGGCCGAACCGCGCCGCATAAGCGGGTTCTCTTTGCCGGACGGTCGCATCACACCGGCGTGATCCCCTGGCGCCTGACGCTTGTCGTTCTTGCTCTGGCTGGCCTGATGGCCGCCTGCGGAAGCGGCAGCGGCGATGGTGCGGCCCCATCAGCAGGTGCCACGCCAGACGCGGCCGCGTCTGGATCGGGCGCGGCCGAGTCCGGTCGGCCGGACCCGACCGGTGTGCCCGAGGTCGATGTCTCCCGCACGATCGTGGCGCTCGAAGACGTCGTCTTCGACACGTTCGACGGTGGGTTCACGCGTCTGTCAGAGGCGGACGCCAACCTGATCGAGCAGCTCCGGGACGCGATCAGACCGATCTACGAGCCTCGATACGGATCTGCCGACGATCTCCCGTGGCTCGCGGATGACGACCTCGTGCTTGGGTACCAGGGCGGCGGCACAGCCTTCGCGTACCCGTTCAACGTGCTCAATTTTCGGGAGCTGGTGAATGACACGATCGACGGCGTCCCGGTTCTCGTCAGCTATTGCCCGTTGTGCGGCAGTGCCGTTGTGTACGACCGGCGCCTCGCCGGCGAGACGCTTCGGTTCGGGAACACGAGCGCCTTGTACGAGTCTGACCTCGTGATGTACGACCACGGGACGGGCTCGTACTGGTTTCAGGTGGCAGGCCGAGCGATCGTCGGTGAGCTCGCCGGCGCTGAGCTTGACGTGCTTCCGTCAACGGTCGCGACCTGGGGCGAGTGGCGCGCCCTCCATCCCGATGGGCGCCTCTTGATCGGCGACGCGTCCGAGTCGTTCGCCGGCGGTCGCTACGTAGCCGATCCGTTCGAGGGCTACGGAGAGAATGTCAACAGGGGCCGCTTCGCCTTTCCGGTCAGTGACGCGGCGAGCGATCGGCGTCTCCGGGCCGCCGAGGTCGTCAGCTTGGTTCAGGTCGGCGCCGAGCGGAAGGCCTATGCGATCGCGATGCTGGACGCGCCGGTCAACGACGCGCTGGCCGGCATCCCGATCCTCGTTCTCGCGTCGCAGGGCGCGACGTTCGCCGCTGCGTTCGATCGCCGCGTCGGCGGGCAGGTGCTGACCTTTGACGCGCTCGGGCCAGAGCTCGTCGATCGAGAGACGGGAACGACCTGGGATCGCGGAGGGCGGGCGCTGTCCGGCCCCGGCGCCGGCGCCCAGCTGGAGCCGCTACCGCTTCGGCGCGCGTTCTGGTTCTCGATCGTCAGTACGCATCCTGGCGTCCCGCTTTACGGCGAGTAGGGCGTCCCGCTCATGGGTCACGTTGGGGTCGGCAGATCGGACGCGCCGGGGCCGCGTCAACCGCGCGGCTCGAGTGCGTCGCTCGTGTAGGTGACGTCGGGGTCCCACAGCAACCACTCGTCGATGCCTGCCGCGCGAGCGCCCTCGATCTGGGCCCTCACCTCCTCAGGGCCGTACGTGATGCCGAGCGAGAAATCTTGGAGCCACGGGAGCACGCGGGCGCCCTGACCTTCGACCTTGAACGAGAAGTCTTCGAGCGACCGCAACACGATCTCGTATGGATCGCCGTTTGGATCATCGACGTCGTACACGCCTGCGCTCCAGTGCGACGGGTACACCATCGGAGCGACGTAGTCGACGCGGCCGGCGATCCGGGGTACGTCTTGCGCTACATCCTGCGGCCGGAGCGCGGCGATTCCGAAGACGGACGCACCGAGGTACGTGTTGTAGGGCCGAAGGCGCGACTCAGTCTCCTCCAGAAACGTGATCAGCGCCGCTTCCGGCGTCACAGAAAGACCTGGAAACGTCATGCTCTCGATCGGCCCGTCAGGACGCCGAACGTAGTCGTAGAGGATGTCATCAACGCCCCTCTGCGCGGCTTCTTCGGCGATGTCCATGTTGTAGTCACGGACGCGGAGGCTCGCGAGGTTCGTGAAGCCGCCGTAGCCTGCGTACGGTTCCCCGGTGGGCGTCTGCACAACCAACCCATGACGACCGTCGCTCCAGGCCCAATCAGCCAGGATCGGGTCGCGGAAGACGACGAGACGACCGATCACCCTGACGCCCTTCGCGTGCAGCGTCGACACGGCAGCGTCAAGGTCGTAGTAGGAACGGACGGCGCCGATGAGGTGCCCAAGCTCGACCTCGGAGTCGTAGCCAACCTCGCCGCGTTCGTCCTTCAGGTCGAGCTGAACGGTGTTGATCAGGTCCTCGTCGACCAGCCGGAGGATCTCCTCGCGCAGCGGAGCATCCGCCCACGCGGGCGCCGACACGTGGACGCCGCGAACAGGCGCGTCGGGGCGCCGAGGCAGAACGGCCACCGTCACGAGTTCCTCCGACTCGTTACCCGCCGCGTCGCGGGCAACGAAATGAAGAGCCTGTCTCGGAGGCTGTTCGAACGCGATCGTGAACGCTCCGTCTGCAAGTGAGACGTCAGTGCCTGCGAGCTCGAGTGTCACGTCGGGCTCCACCGTGCCGCTCAGCTCGTGTGGCTGCCCGCGCTCGGCGACCAAGGCTTCCGGCGCGAGCGAGATCTCCGGCGGAGTCGTATCGACAACGAATTTCCAGGTGAGGGTCATGGTCGACCAGGGCAGCGAGCCCGACGACGATACGACGAGCGTGTGCGGCCCTTCGGCCGCGCTCCCGAGCGTCAGTGTCGCAGTGCCGGACCCAATGCGAGCTCGGTCGGTCACGTCGGATCCGTCGAGCGACCAGCGAGCGTTCCGGAGCGCATCATCAGCGCCGTCGACGACGAAGGCCGTCGGGTCGAGCGCGAGTTCGCCGAGTACGGCTCGGGGCTCCGGGGAAACGGCCTTGATGGCGGGCTTCGCCACGAACACTCCGGCGAGAGACACTGCTGCCGCCACCAGCGCCGCGAAGATAGCGACGGCGAGCAAGATCCGATGCCAGACGATCTTCAGCTGCCTTTGCGGGCGCCGTCGGATCGGCGGTGCCGCTTCGAACGGCCGTCTTGGGTTCGGCAAAGACTGCGCCACGGTGTCCACTGAACAACGTAGCCGAGTCCGATTGCCGGCTCGCAGTACTCCGGCGACGCCGATCAGTACTCTCACCGCATGAATCGAGCCCCGGCTCGCCCAGATGATCCACTCAACGCCTTCACGGAGGACGATGTGAGCGTTGCCGGAGCAACCAGCGGTCCGTTGCGATCGCTCTCGTTCGGCGCCAAGGATCTGTATGACGTGGCCGGTCACGTCACGCACGCCGGTAGCCCCGCCTGGGCGGCGACGCACGGCGCGGCGACCCAGACGGCTCCGGCGATCGCCACGCTTCTCGCAGCCGGCGCGGACCTGGTCGCGAAAACGCACACGGATGAGCTTGCGTGGAGCCTGCTGGGACAGAACGCGCACTACGGCACGCCGACGAACCCGCGCACCCCCGAGCGGGTCCCAGGCGGCTCCTCGTCAGGATCGGTCGTGGCTGTCGCGGGCGGCCTCGTCGATTTCGCGGTCGGATCCGACACCGGCGGGTCGGTCCGCGTTCCGGCGTCCAACTGCGGCGTCTACGGCCTCCGGACCACCCACGGAGCGATCTCGCTCGAGCACGTCGTGCCGCTCGCGCCCAGCTTTGACACGGTCGGCTGGTTCGCGCGGGAGCCCGAGACCCTGGACCGAGTCGGGCGGGCGCTGCTCGGCGACAAGCCCGTCGCGCCGGCGCTCACCTCGGCGATGGTGGCGTCTGATGCCTTCGAGCTGGCCGATCCGGCGGTGGCGGAGGCAGTTCGCGCGGCAATCTCTCGGGTTGCCGGCACATTCGAGAGTGTCGAGGAGGTCTCGCTGGCGCCGGCAGGACTCAGCCCGTGGGCGGATGCATGGCGGACGATTCAGGCCCGGGAGATCTGGGCCGCTCACGGAGCCTGGGTCGAGGCCGAGAACCCCGAGTTCGGCCCCGGAATTCGTGAGCGATTCGAATGGGCGAAGACTCTGGACTCACAGGCCGAGCAGGAGGCGCGTGCTGTCCAGAGCGATGCGTGTGATCGGTTGCTGAGCCATCTAGTAGGGCACGGGACCATTCTGGTGCCCGCGGTGCCCGCGATCGCACCACGCCTTGACGCGAGTGCTGACGAGCTCGAGCAGTACCGCACGCGCGCCATGATGCTCACGTGTCCCGCCGGCCTGGGCGGCCTTCCGCAGATCTCGATTCCGGCCGGGGAGATCGACGGTTGCCCGATTGCACTCGGAGTCATCGGCCCCCGGGGTTCCGACCTTGCGCTGATGCGGGTCGCCGTGGAGCACGCAGCGCTCTGACGGGCGCTCAGCGTTCCGGTGTCGTGCCCGTGAGTTCGAGCGTGTATTGCTCGAGATACGTGACGTCGCCGATCGCGGTGCCGGTGGCATTCTCGTTCGCGATGTGCTCGCGTATCAGCAGCCCGTCGGCTTCGCGAACCCAGAATTCCTTGACGCTCGTACCGGTAGTGCGTCCGCTCAACACCGTGTCGAACCGCAGGTGGACCACGGCACCCGCAGTGAGTGGCCCGCCGTCCTCGACCGCGACGACGCCGCCGGCCCACGCCTCCTCCGTATCGCCGGTGCTACAGGCGAACGACCAGGTCGCTGCACCGTGCGGGTCTGTGGGTAGCAACAACGCGTCGCTGGAGCACACGTAGTCGCGCGCGTCCTCCGAACCGAGGAACGTATGGACCTCGCTGTAATGCGTGATGCTCAAGCCGCTGACGCCAGGACATAGCTCGCGCTCGGTCGTGCGGCCCTCGCGCGGTGTCCAGCGCTCCACGTATCCGCACGACGAGCTCTCGACGGCGAGCACAGTCTGAGCCGGGTAGCGGTGGCTCGGCGAGAGCAGCGCGTCAACCTCCTCCATGCCCTGTGTCTCGTAGACGTAGACGCCGCGAGGCGGCCCGATGGCGTCGGTCTGGCCCAAGCTCGAGTCGTCCGGGAGCGTTCCGAGGGCTTCGTCGACGGTGACGGTGTCGCCGTCACCACGACCGATCGAGATGATCGCAGCCCCAGCTACCACCAGGAGCGCTGAGATCGCCAGTCGACGCCCGATGGCCTCCGATCGACCGAGGAACGGAACCGACAACGCAACCGACCACAGCGCGTGCGTGCCAACGAGCGGCGCGACGAGTGTGACCTCACCGCGGTCGAATGCTTCGAAGAACGCTGCGTAGCTTGCTCCCATCAGCACCGCAACCCACCCAAACGGAACGGCGGCGGCGCGGATCGCGGCCAGCTCTGGTGGTCTGCGCACCCGAATCGCAGACCACGCCAGGACCATGACGCTCGCCGCGAGCAGCGCCGCCGCTGCCTCGACGAAGGCGCTCACCTCGGTCTCGGAGAGGACCCAGCGCGTCGCGGTGTCGCGACCTCCTGTGATGGCTGCGACGCCAACCGCGACAGCGATGCCGACGGCGCGAAACCCGACTGGACGCCGCTTGTCCCACGCGAGCGCCATACCGCCGCAGACGATGAGGAGGGTTCCGACGATGAGCACCGGACTCCACGACTCGTTGAGGAGCGCGACGGCGAGCACCGCCGCTACGAGCGGGGCTGTTGACATCACGACCTGCGTTCGCGAGGCTCCCGCGTCGCGGACGGCCTGCACGTACAGCATCTGAGTCGTCCCCGGAACGACGGCGCCGATCACCATGAACGGCCACAGCGCCTCGAGGTCGAAATCAGACGACGTGACGCCCGAGACGAGTGCAACGAGCGAGACCACACAGAAGGCGCCGAACGTCATGACGAACGAGCCGGCGAGAATCGACGGAGCCTGCCGCAGGGCCAATCTCGTAGCCACGCTCAACGCGCCCAGGCACAAGCCGGCGAAGCAAGCGAGGAGCACCTCGGTCATGGATGGAGTTTCGCGCAGCCGGGCGAGCTGGTGGGTCCGGACGGACGCAGCCGGCCGTCAGTCGGACCCGTCTCGGCCTGTTGGCGGAGAGGGGTCTTACATAATCGCCTCCTCATGGCCGCCATCACACGTGAGCCCGTCGACGTTCTGATCGTCGGCGCCGG
>JAUVPB010000202.1 GCA_030598925.1 Actinomycetes bacterium | reverse complement strand
TCCTGGTTGGCCATAAGCCTCCTATTCAGCATTAATCTCTACCTGGGAATTACCATACAAGATTTCAAGAACTCAACCCCTGTGGCGATGAGTGGAATGGACTTCCACACCACTCAAAAACTAGGGGGATGGAAAGATTTGGGACTTCTCAGTCGGTAGAGCGGATTGCCTTGAATAATTCCACTACGCTCTAAAAAGAAGAGAGGGTGAAATATGCGTAAGTGTTTGAAAAATATGGTGCCCCCGAGACGAATTGAACGTCCGGCCCGCGGTTTAGGAAACCGCTGCTCTATCCACTGAGCTACGGGGGCGAATGCTGCCCTGAGATGCTAGCCCGCGTTCCCGACCTGCTCCTTGGGCGCGCAGCCGGCTCGCTGGGGGCTCGGTAACTGATCTGGTAGGCAGGTCTCGGCGAGTGGTTACGGGTACCGCTCCGGCACCCATGTGAACCGCGAGGCCGGCGGCGGCACATAGTCGCCGGCCGGTTGACGTTCGGGTAGCTCGAGGGCCGCGGGCGTCAGATCCTCGTACGGGATCTGCTCGAGCAGGTGGCTCATCACGTTCAGGCGGGCGTGGCGCTTGACGTTTGCGTCGACCAGGTGCCAGGGGGCGTGCTCCGTGTCAGTGTGCTCCAGCATGATGTCGCGCGCTCGCGAGTAGTCGACCCAGCGCGCTCTGGCTTCGAGGTCCATTGGGCTGAGCTTCCAACGCCGGCGCCGGTCGTCGAGACGTTGCTGGAACCTCTCCTCTTGCGTCTCCTCGTCGATATGAAGCCAGTACTTGATCAGGGTGATCCCGGATTCGATCATGCCGAGCTCAACGGAAGGAACGTCGCGGAGAAACTGCCAGTACTGGGCGTCCGTGCAGAATCCCATCACCCGCTCGACGCCTGCGCGGTTGTACCAGCTGCGGTCGAAGAGCACGACCTCGCCGGCGGCCGGGAGCTCGGTGATGTAGCGCTGAAAGTACCACTGGGTCTTCTGACGATCCGTCGGGGTGCCCAGAGCGCGAATGCTCACGACGCGCGGGTTGAGACGGCGAGTGATGCGCTTGATGATGCCGCCCTTACCCGCCGAGTCTCTGCCTTCGAACACCACGACGACCTTCAGGCCCTCGTGCTTGACCCAGCCCTGGAGCTTGACCAGCTCGGTCTCCAGCCTCGCGAGCTCCCTCTCGTAGGCCTTCCGCTTCATCTTCTCCGGTCTCTGCTCTTCGCGCTCGCTCACGGCTGGGCCTCCTCGTCTTCCGCGGCGAGCTGCTCCTCGAGAAGCTCGCGCTTGAACTGCTTCAGATAGAGATCGAAGTAGAATCCTCGTTTCTGGATCAGCTCGTCGTGCGGGCCCATCTCCTCGACACGGCCACCGTCGAGCGCGATGATTGCATGGGCGTCACGAATCGTCGAAAGCCGGTGAGCGATCACGAAGCTGGTCCTTCCCTTCATCAAGGTGAGCAGCGCCTCCTGGAGCAACTTCTCGGTTCGCGTATCGACGCTCGAGGTTGCTTCGTCCAGGATGAGCACGTCCGGGTCGGAGAGCGCAGCGCGGGCGATCGTAATCAGCTGTCTCTGGCCTTGACTGAGGTTCGAGCCGCCTTCCTCGAGAACGAAGTCGTAGCCGCCGGGGAGGCGCTCGATGAACGTGTGCGCGTTCGCGACTTTCGCCGCCGCAACGCATTCCTTGTCGGTGGCCGCCAGTCGCCCATAGCGGATGTTGTACATGACCGTCTCGGAGAAGATCACGGGGAACTGCGGCACGACGCCCGTGCGGCCGCGCAGCGTGTCCTTCTGCACGTCGTAGATCGACTGGTCGTCGACCTCGATGTCGCCCGACTGGATGTCGTAGAACCGCGTGATCAGGTTGATGATCGTGCTCTTTCCCGCGCCGGTGGGCCCGCACAGACCGATCATCTGGCCGGGCTCGACGGTGAACGTGTTGTCGAAGAGGACCTGCTTGCCCGGCACGTAGCTGAAGTCGACGCCATCAAAGTCGACTTTGCCGGCGACTGTGCCCAGCGCGGGTGCATCAGGCTCGTCTTGAATGCCTGGCTCCTCGTCGAGGATCTCGAACACACGCCGTGAGCCGGTCACCGCTTGCAGGACCATGTTGTAGACGCGCGAGATATCAGAGAGCGGGAACGTGAGCTGGCGTGCGAACCCCACGAAGGCCGCCACCGTGCCGACCATGACGATGTTCTTGAACGCCAGCCAACCGCCGACGAGCCCGACGAGCGCGAGGCCGACGTTGCCGATCCCGATCGTCGCCGGCTCGGTCAGAAGACCGAGGTAGTTGGCCCTCTCGTCGCCCTTGCGCGCCGCGTCGGACAGACGCTCGAACCGCCTTTGTGCCGTGGTCTGAAAGCGGTAGGCCTGGACGGTCTTCTGACCCGTGATCGTCTCCTCCATGTACCCGTTCAGCTCACCGAGGTTCTGGGCGAGCTCGGTGTAGGCAGCGCCGGCGGCGCGCCCGGCCCACAGCGTCACGAGGGCGACAGCCGGAATGACGACAAGCACCGCGAGAGCGAGTTGCCAGGAGATCGCGAACATTGCTGCGGTCAGCGCGAGGATCATGAACGTTGCCTGCAGGATCGAGCTGATGCCGTTCGCGAGGAACTGATTGATCATCTCGATGTCGTTGACGACCCGACTCATAAGCTCGCCGATCGGCTGGCGATCGTAGAAACGGAGCGACAGGGTCTGGATATGCTCGAACAGCTCCTTGCGCAGGTCGTACATGGCCTGTTGAGCGAGGTCGGCCAGAAGCCACGTCATGACAAACAGCCCGACGAACGCGACGGCTGACGCCGCGGCCATCGCCCCCACGACGCCCCACAAGCCGTTGAGGTCGTTCTTCTCGATGTACTCGTTGATACCGAGTCCGAACAGCGCAGGAATCGCCGCCGAGGCCATCGAGAACACGATGGCCGCGAAGACGACGACGGCGGTCTTTCCCCTGTGGCGGGTCAGGTAGGAGACCAGCCGCTTGAACGTGTCCCAGTCGGACGAGCTGGGCGGCTCGGCGGCCTCGGCCAGGAATGTCCCGTCGATCGGCTCGTCGGGCGGAGGCGTGGGGACGAGCTCTTTCGAGCCCGTTGGCGGGGTCTTGGTACTCAACTCACGCCCTCGGGCCGTTCTTCGGACGGTCTCTCTGCGGCCATGGCGAAGAGATCGCGAGCCTCGTCGAGTGTTCCGAGCTGCGACTCGTAGATCTCTCGATACAGGTCGCTCGACTCGATCAGCTCGACATGGCTTCCCTCGGCAGCGATCTCGCCGTCGCGGAGCACGACGATCTTGTCGGCGACCAGCACGGTCGAGATCCGCTGCGCGACGATGAACATCGTCGTGTCCTTTGCGACGTCAAGGAGTCCGGCCTGGATGCGTGTCTCGGTCGCGACGTCGACGGCACTCGTCGAGTCGTCGAGGATCAGGATCTTCGGCCTCGGCGCCAGGGCCCGAGCGATTGAGAGCCGCTGACGCTGTCCGCCTGAGAAGTTGGCTCCCTCGCGGGCGACGCGATCGTCGTAGGTGTCGTGGAGTCGACTCACGAACCCGTGGGCGTCCGCCACTCGGGCGATCGCCTCGGCCTCGTCGTACGTCGTCTCCGGCCGACCCATGCGGATGTTGTCGATCACCGAGCCCGAGAAGAGAATCGCCTGCTGTAGGGCGTAGCCGATGTGGCTCCGAAGCTCGTCGATCTGCACCTCGCGCACGTCGACTCCATCGATTGTCACACGCCCCTCGCCGACGTCGTATGATCGGGGGATCAGGTTGATGAGAGTCGTCTTTCCGGAACCAGTCGCCCCGAGGATCGCGACCATCTCCCCTGGCTCGGCCACGAGGTTGATGTTCCTGAGCACGGGCTCGCCGGTCTGACCGTCAGCGTCGCGGTAGCCAAACGTCACGTTCTCGAAAGCAACGCGGCCACGAATTTCTGGTAGCGGCCGGCTGTCTGGCGCCTCGCCGACCTCGGCCTCGGTGTCGTACACCTCGAAGATCCGATTGATCGATGCTTCGGCCTTGGCGAGCTCGGGCAGAAGCCAGGCGACGTTGACGAGTTGGATCATCGCCGTCGCCAGGTACGCGCCGAAGACGGTGATTTCTCCCACGCTCACCGTTCCTCGTTCGATCGCGAGATAGCCACCAACGGCGAGAGCAGCGGTCATGCCGAGGAAGTACACAACGAAGATGCTCGGCTGCAGAACCGCGAGCAGCCGGAGCGGTCGTCGCGCCGTCAACCGGAGTGTGTCGTTGCCGGCGTCGTAACGCTCGGTCTCGTGTTCTTCACGGACGAAAGCCTTGACGGTGCGGACCCCGGACAGGTTCTCCTGGAGCACCTGATTGACAGTGTCCAGGCGGAGCTGGACGTCCGTGAACATCGGCCCGGCGTACCTGGCGTATACGAACATGACGATGACCGTCACGAGGAGCGTGGCGATCATGACCCAAACAAGGCCGGGACTCGTGACGAAAACGGCGAAGATCGCAGCCACGATGATCACCGGGCCGCGAATGAGATAGAAGCTCGCGTAGATGATCGTCTGCTTGAAGATGTTCGTGTCGCTGGTGAGTCGAACGATCAGGTCGGACGTGTTGAAGCGGTCGAGGTTGCCGAACGAGAGCCGGCCGATCCTTTCGTAGAGGGCGACACGGATCTCGTGGGCGAATCGTGCTCCCATGCGCGCCGAGTAGTAAGCGCCCGCGACCGCGACCACCGCGCCTGCCACCGCGAATGCCGCCATGATCGCCGAGGTGCCGAGGATCACATCGGCATCGCCCTCCTGGATGCCCTCGTCGATGAGGATCCGGATCAGCCACGGCACCGCCAGCAGGAAGAAGGCGTAGGCGACCATCAGGAGCTGCGAGATCACGAGCGCCTTCTTCGCGCCCGGGATGGTCAGTGAGAGCTTGAGGAAACGGAAGATTCCAGTCATCGCAGTCTCGAGCGCGTCCTACTATCGGCGAGCCGGCCTCAAATCTAGCCGGGTACATGACTCGGCGGCGTGCTAGCGTCGCGCCCACGAGGCCGGTGCGGTCGAGACATCGAAGGAGTGAACGGGCGAGATGCCCCGGGTGCAGCAGCTAAACGTCGAAGCACTCACGAAGGACTCCTTCGAGCCATATGGCGAGGTTCTCGCGGGTCAGGATCGGGATC
>JAUVPB010000189.1 GCA_030598925.1 Actinomycetes bacterium | reverse complement strand
GGTGGCGAAGTACGCCGACTGGTGGTTGCCACTCAAGGCGGGACAGGACACCGCGCTCTGGATGGCCGTCAACCACGTGATCCTCAAGGAGTTCCACGCCGACCGCCAGGTCCCGTACTTCCACGACTACCTGAAGCGCTACTCCGACTCACCATTACTCGTGGAGCTCGGCGAGGGCGAAGACGGCCTGCGTCCGGGCCAGTTCTTGCGAGCCGGCGATGTCGACCGGTACGCGGGCGTCGAGAACGAAGACTGGAAGATGCTCGTCTGGGACGAGACGACCGACGAGATCCGCATGCCCAAGGGCTCGATCGGCTTCCGCTGGGGCGAAGAGAAGGGCAACTGGAATCTGAAGCTCGAGGATGGTCTCGACGATTCACCGATCGACCCGGTGCTGACCTTCCTCGACGCAGAGGATGCTGAGATCGCCCAGGTCGAGTTCCACGACTTCGTCGAGAGCGAGACAGCACTCCGTGGCGTTCCGACGAAGACGGTCGAGACGACCGACGGGCGCCGCGTTCGCGTCGCGACCGTCTACGACCTCCTGTTCGCACGCTTCGGCGTCGATCGTGGCCTTCCAGGGGATTACCCGAGAAGCTACGACGACGAGGGCCCGTACACCCCAGCCTGGCAGGAACGCTTCACCGGAATCGGACGCGACACGATCACCCAACTCGCTCGCGAGTTCGCGTCGAACGCCGAGGCCACACGCGGCAAGTCGATGGTGATCATCGGCGGCGGCGTCAATCACTGGTACAACAACAACCTCCTCTACCGCGCGCCGATTACAGCGCTGATCCTCTGCGGCTGCTGCGGCGTGAACGGGGGCGGCATCAACCACTACGTCGGCCAGGAGAAGCTGACGCTCTTCGCGCCCTGGACGTCACTCGCCATGGCGCTCGACTGGCAAGGGCCGCCGCGTCAGCAGCAATCGCCGACGTGGCACTACATGCACTCGGATCAGTGGCGCTACGAGGGGGAGTTCACCGAGTACGCGCCCGTGCCGCCTGACGCGAAGTGGGCGAAAGGCCACGCCGCCGACAAGACGGCGATGGCGGCTCGGCTCGGGTGGATGCCTTCGTACCCGCAGTTCGACCGCAACCCGCTCGATCTCGTGCGCGAGGCTGAGAAGGAAGGCAAGGACAAGCCCGAGGAAGTCGTCGACCACGTCGTCGACCAGATCAAGGATGGGTCACTCAACTTCGCCATCGACGACCCCGACGCCCCGGAGAACTGGCCACGGCTGTGGTTCATCTGGCGCGGCAACGCGATCATGTCGAGCGCGAAGGGGCACGAGTTCTTCCTGCGCCACTACCTCGGCACGCACGACAACGTCGTCACGCCCGAGCGGGCGAAAGGAAAGACCGAAACCGTCAAATTCCGGGAGCCCGCACCGCGCGGGAAGATGGACCTCGTCGTCGACATCAACTTCCGTATGGATACGTCGGCGCTCTACTCCGACATCATCCTGCCAACGGCGACGTGGTACGAGAAGGACGACCTCAACACGACAGATCTCCACTCGTTTATCCACCCGCTCCAGGCCGCGGTCCCGCCGGTGTGGGAGTCGAAGACCGACTGGGACATCTTCAAGGCCCTCGCGAAGAAGGTCTCAGAGCTCGCACCGGATGAGTTCCCCAAGGGCCGTGTCCGGGATATCGTCGCCTCGCCGCTCGCTCACGATACGCCTGACGAGCTAGCGCAGACCGAGGTGCAGGACTGGCGAGACGGCGAGTGCGAGCCGGTACCAGGCAAGACGATGCCGCACCTGCGGATCGTCGAGCGGGACTACGCAAACCTCTACAACCGATTCATCTCGCTCGGCAAGGGCGTCCGCGACAAGGGTCTGAGCGCGCACGGGATCAACATCCCGGTCGCGGATGCGTACGACGAGCTACTCGAGGCGCCCACCGATACGCCACCCGACAAGCAGCGCACGCGCTGCGTGGAGTGGGGCGGCGAGCGATATCCGTCACTCGAGCACGCGCTGGATGCCGCGAACGCGATCCTCCACCTTGCGCCCGAGACCAACGGAGAGGTTGCCCACGCAGCCTTCGCGGCGGAGGAAGCCAAGACCGGCCTCAGCCTGACAGACCTGGCGGAGCCCAACCGTGGCGTGCGGATGACGTTCGCCGACGTCGCCGCCCAACCAAAACGAACCCTCACCAGTCCCTGCTGGACGGGCGACGTCAGGGACGGCCGCGCCTACGCAGCCTGGGTCTTGAACGTCGAGCGACTGATTCCCTGGCGCACGCTCGCGGGACGGCAGCACCTCTACATGGATCATCCCTGGTACCTCGACTTCGGCGAGCACTTGCCGGCCTACAAGCCGAAGCTCGATCCGCGTCTGACGGGCGACTTCAGAACCGTGCCGAGCGAGGACGATCCCGAGAGCCTGTTCCTCAACTTCATCACGCCGCACGGCAAGTGGCACATCCATTCCACGTATGGCGACAACCTGAGGATGCTGACGCTCTCGCGTGGCATCGAGCCCTGCTGGCTGAACGAGAAGGACGCCGCGCAGGCCGGAATCGTCGACAACGACTGGGTCGAGGTCTTCAACGACAACGGAGTCTTCGTGACGCGTGCGGTCGTGAGCTCGCGAGTGAAGCCCGGGACGTGCATGGTTTACCACGCACCCGACCGCACGCTGGACATCCCGAAATCGCAGGTTCGCGGCGGCAAGCGCGGCGGCGGACACAACAGCCTGACGCGCACGCGCATCAACCCGGTGCAGCTCGCGGGCGGCTACGCACAGTTCACCTACGGCTTCAATTACTGGGGCCCGATCGGCGTCTTCACGCGAGATACCTACGCCGTCGTCAAGAAGCTCTCGAAGCTGGAGTGGTGATGGCGGCTAAGAACGGAAGGGGCTCAATGGACATCCGGGCACAAGTATCGATGGTGTTCCACCTCGACAAATGCATCGGCTGCCATACGTGCTCGGTCGCCTGCAAGAACATCTGGACAGACCGCGGTGGCTCCGAGTACATGTGGTGGAACAACGTCGAGACCAAGCCCGGCACGGGGTATCCCACGAAGTGGGAGGACCAGGGCGACTACCAGGGCGGCTGGGAAAAAGACGGAGACGAGCTGAAGCTCAAGCAACAGGGCAAGAGCCGAACGCTCGGGAACATCTTCGCCAACCCCAATCTCCCCACGGTCGATGAGTACTACGAGCCCTGGACGTACGACTACGAGCACCTGTTCACCGCACCGGAGGGCGACGACCAGCCGACGGCCCGCGCGAAGTCCCTGATCACCGGCAAGCCGATGGACATCGAGGCCGGCCCGAACTGGGACGACGACCTGAGCGGCTCGCCGATCTATGCGGCGAACGACCCGAACCTCGAGGGATTGACCGACGAGGAGCGCGAGCAGCTGCAAGAGGTCGAGCGCATGGCGTTCTTCTACATCCCGCGCATCTGCAATCACTGCGTGAACCCCAGCTGCGTCGCGGCGTGTCCCGCGGGCGCGATCTACAAGCGTGGCGAGGACGGCATCGTGCTGCTCAATCAGGACAAGTGCCGGGCCTGGCGGATGTGCGTCTCTGGTTGCCCGTACAAGAAGACCTACTACAACTGGTCGACGGGCAAGTCTGAGAAATGTGTCCTCTGCTATCCGCGGCTCGAGAGCGGCCACGCCCCGGCGTGCTTTCACTCGTGCGTCGGTCGGATCCGATACATGGGGCCGCTCCTCTACGACGCGTCGCAGATCGAGCACGTCGCGTCGGCGAGCGATGTGGATCTCGTCAAGGCGCAGCGGGAGATGATCAAGAGTCCGTTCGAGGACAGGATCGTCGCCGCCGCCAAGGCCAACGGGATCTCGGACGAGATGATCGATGCGGCGCAGAACTCGCCGGTCTACAAGTTCGTCAAGGAGTGGAAGCTGGCACTGCCGCTGCACCCCGAGTTCCGCACGCTCCCGATGCTCTTCTACGTACCGCCGCTGCTCCCGGTGATCGCGACCACCAAGCGCGGGCAGTACGACGTCTCTGCAGAGGGCTGCGGAGAGGGCGGCGCCGTCTCGATGACCTCTCTCGAAGAGGCGCGCATGCCTCTGCGCTACATGGCGAACCTGTTCGCCGCAGGCAACGAGAAGCTCGTCGGCCACGTCTACAAGACGCTCGTCGCCGTTCGCATCTACATGCGGGCGAAGCACGTCGGCAACACCCCGGACTCTGAGGTGCAGGACGCGCTCGCCCAGGGTGGCATCACGGCCGAGCAGGCCGAGGCGATCCAGCATCTGACGTCGATGCCGACGTTCCAGGAGCGCTTCGTCATTCCAGCCATGTCGCGCGAGATCGCGGTCGAGGAGCAGCACATGGATCCCTTCAAGGAGCGCGCGGAAAGCGGCTTTGGCTCCCGGTCAGCGCCAGAGCGGAGATGGTGAGATGACGAACGAGAGCGTTGATCGAGAACTTGTCGGCAACCTCGCCGAGCTCGTCGACTACCCCCTCGTACCGGCCAGCACCTGTGCGCAGCGGTGCGAGAGACTCGCGGGAGGCGTCGATACGAACGCCGCCGCGATCATCGGGCGGTTCGCCGAGTTCGCCGCCGACACAGACGTGCACGTCCTGCAGGAGGCCTACACCGGAGCGTTCGACCTCGACACGCTCTCGGAGCTCGAGCCCACGTGGTACCCGTACGTCGGGCACCAGC
The DNA here is from genome assembly GCA_030598925.1 of Actinomycetes bacterium. Lineage (GTDB taxonomy): Bacteria > Actinomycetota > Thermoleophilia > Gaiellales > Gaiellaceae > JAUVPB01. Next base: position 847 of record JAUVPB010000189.1, on the reverse strand, counting down.
TGGTTGAAGACCACAGCAAGCGGAGCGCCTTTCTCGTCGAGTTGAGCTCCCGGTACAAAGCGCACGGGTTCGACGCAGGAACCGAGCTACCCGACCACGTAGCCGTTATGTTGCGGTTCATCTCGCTATGCCCCGACGAGGAACTCGCGCAAGAGCTCATCCATGAAGGGCTCATACCAGCCTTGTCCCGACTGGGTAACGACACCGACGTCGAGCCCACGACTGGGCGCGAGCACTACTTCGCCCTGCTCATCGCAACGCGACTGCTGCTCGAGGACCAGCCGATGTGGGCGGTCGCGAAGTCGGTAAGCGAACCGCCGATGGCGGCGGCAATGCCCCACGATCCGAACGATCCTCGCGGAGGTTGATGCGGCGTGTTCGACGACTTTCTGTACGCAGCGATTCCCTACCTCGCCGTGGCGATCGCCATCGTCGGCGGCATGATTCGATACTCGCGCGATCGCTTCTCGTACTCGAGTCAGTCGTCCCAGTTCCTCGAGAGCCGCGCCCTCTTCTGGGGCTCCCTGACCTTCCATTACGGATTGCTCCTCGTCCTCGCCGGTCACACGATCGGCTTGGTCTTCTGGGACGGCTGGGAGAGAGTTCTCGCCGCACCCACTCGCCTATACTCGTTCGAGATCGCTGGCCTCGCGCTCACGATCCTCGCGCTTGCCGGGCTCCTGGTTCTGCTCGGCCGACGCATTTTCAACGCCCGGGTTCGGGCGGTGACCTCCACGATGGACTGGGTTCTGCTCGTCTTCTTGCTGGCGCAAATGACGCTCGGGCTCTGGGTCGCACTCCAGTTCCGTTGGGGAGCCAGCTGGTACCAGTACTCGGTCGTCCCCTG
>JAUVPB010000077.1 GCA_030598925.1 Actinomycetes bacterium | reverse complement strand
GTGTCAGTGCGGCGCGACAGATTCTTCCCCCAGGTCGGGGCCGTGGGAGCTCCGTTGGCTCGATCGTTTGCTACCTGACCGGTCTTTCTCACGTCGACCCTGTCGGTGCAGGACTGTCTCTCGGTCGGTTCCTCAACCGCGAGCTGGTGGCTGTGCCCGATATCGATCTCGACTTCCCGCGAGATATCCGAGCCGCGCTCATCGTACGTCTGATCGAGCACTACGGGGACGAGCACACGGCGCTCGTCGCGAGCTTCCCGACCTATCGAGCGCGAGGAGCAATTCGCGAGGTTGGGAAGGCGCTTGGTCTACCGGGCGCAGAGCTGGAGCGGCTGGCGAGGCTCTCCGACGGTTGGGACGCGAGGGACGTTGCGCAGGAGATCGAGCATCTGCCTGACTCAGACGAGAAGCAGCGCTCACCGCGTTGGCGTGCCTTCGCTGAGGTCTGTGGAGAGATCGCCGGGCTACCACGGCATCTCTCTCAGCACCCTGGAGGCATGATCATCTCCACCCGGCCGCTGGTCGAGCTCGTCCCTGTCGAGCACGCTGCCATGGACGGCCGCCAGCTCTGCCAGTGGGACAAAGACTCCTGTGGCGATGCTGGCTTCCTCAAGGTCGACCTTCTCGGCCTAGGGATGCTCTCGGCGGTCGAGGAGTGCGCTGAACAGATTGCCGGACATCGCTCTGAGCCGCTCGATCTCTCACGCATTCCCCTCGACGATCCAAACGTCTATCGCGAGATCCGCGACGCGGACACGGTCGGAGTCTTCCAGATCGAGAGTAGAGCTCAGATGCAGAGTCTGCTGCGAACGCAACCTGAGAACCTCGATGACCTCACCGTGCAGGTCGCGCTCGTGCGACCTGGCCCGATCCAAGGGGGTGCGGTCAATCCCTACATCGAGCGTCGACAGCGACGTCGCCGAGATCCCACCTGCGAGCTGCCGATCGACCATCCGCTTCTTCGCGAGCCGTTGAAGGACACGTTGGGCGTTGTGGTGTTCCAGGACCAGGTGCTCGACGTTGCCATTGCGCTCGCCGGTTTCACCGTCGGGGAAGCCGAGGGATTGCGGCGAGCTATGAGCCGCAAGCGCAGCCAGGACGCGATCGAGAACTACCGCGAGCGGTTTCTCTCAGGTGCTGCGCAGCGCGGCGTTCCTGCCGAGGTTTCCGAGTCCGTCTTCCAGAAGCTTCTCGGCTTCTCATCTTTCGGGTTCCCGAAATCGCACGCTGCGGCATTCGCTCTACTCGCATACCAGTCGGCGTGGTTGCGGCATCACTATCCCGCAGAGTTTCTGTGCGCTCTCTTGAATGCGCAGCCCATGGGCTTCTATCCGCCGTCGAGTCTTGTACGTGATGGCGAGCGACGAGGTGTGACGGTCAAGACTCCGGACATCAACCTGAGCGACGTCGGCTGCGTCCTCGAAAAGACGAGTGTGCGCGTCGGCCTCGGATTCATCCGGGGAATCGGTGAAGAGTCCGCGACGAAGCTGGTCGCGGAGCGGGAGTCGTCGGGACACTTTCGAAGCGTCCACGATCTGGCACAGCGAGCGCCGCTTTCACATGCTGAGTTCGATGCGTTGGTGGTGTCGGGAGCCTGTGATCTCTTCGGGTGGCCGCGGCGACAGCTGCTCTGGCGCCTTGGAATTGCGCCACGTTCAGTGAGTGCGGGCGAGGGGGGCGAAGCTCGCCAGCTGGTGCTACCGCTCGAGCCAACAACTGAGATTCCGGAGCTACCCGACGAGACGGTCTGGGAGCGGGTCCTCTCCGACTACCGGTCGATTGGCCTCTCGACTGGGCAGCACCCAATCGAGTTGCTGCGCTCTCATCTCCCCAACGAAGTGCTGTCGAGCTGTGACCTTCCGAACACCGTGCATGGTGAGCAGGTTGCTGTGGCCGGCATGGTTGTTGCTCGCCAGCGGCCATCGACCGCGAACGGAATCATCTTCATGTTGCTCGAGGACGAGCACGGGCACATCAATCTTGTGGTGCCACCCCCCGTCTACGACAAGTATCGCGCGCAGATTCGTGGGGAGCCGTTGTTGCTGGCGCGGGGTCGCTTCGAGCACATCGGTCGCAACCGCAACGTCCTCGTCAACGAAGTCGTTTCGCTCGCGCAACTCGCGCGCCAGGTCTCGGGCGAAGCCGAGCTGCTCGTCTCGCTGCCGAGCGCACACAGCTTCGGTCGCCGTTGAGTTGACTGAGAGCGGTAGGTAGCAGGCCCTACGCGCCTGCGATCTCACGGTAGAGGGCCAGGTGCTCTAGAGCGCCCGCGTCCCACGTCAGCTCTGACCGAGCACGGAGGGCCCCCTGCCTCGCTGCGTCGAGTCGAGTCGTGTCGTCGAGTAGCTCCCCTAGGGCTCGAGCGAGTCCGTGCTGATCGTCCGGATCGACGATTGCGCCCGCCCCGAACCTCCGAACCGGCTCGGCCATTCCGCCGACGTCGTACGTTACGACCGGCACGCCGGAGCCAAGTGCGCGAAGCAGTGCTCCGCTCTGATCGATCTCTGCGCGGTAGGGAAAGACCGCGACTGTCGCCTCGGCGAGGGCCGCCTCAAGCTCGGCATGGCTCTGATAACCAAGTCGCCACACGGTGTTTGGGCGATCCGTGCGCCCTTCGAGCGGGAACGTGGGATCGCCCGCAACGAGCAGAGTGGCCTCGCTGGCAGCGCATGCGGCGATCGCGTGGTCGATCTGCTTGTACGGTCGGATCACGCCGAGGGCGAGCACGGTGCGACCGTCGTCTTTGCGGACGGTCGCACCGGGAAACACCGGATGGGGAATGATCCGCAACCTCTCGGGCTCGATCCCCACCTCGTCAAGCAGGCGTCGCCGTCCGTGATCGGAATGCACGACGACGCGGTCGAACCGGTTGTAGACCCGACGCCACAGGTCGAGCTTGTGTCTCGTGCGCCGGGGCAGGATGTCGTGCGCCGTCATCACCGCTGGGCCGCTCGTCGGAAGAGCGCGGCCGTCGACTTGCGGAAGCGGCGCCCACTGAACGTGAAGGACGTCCCACCGGCGTCTCCGCAGTCGCGCGAGGCCTATGAGATGCTCGGCAGCCCGGAGCGGAAGGCGAAGAGCCGAGCGACGAAACAGGCGGCTGCTGAGCGGATAGAACAGCTCGGTTCGCTCGTACTGATCCGGCTCGTACCCCTCGCCGAAGCGAAACCCTGATGTGACGAGCTCCACGTCGAGATCGAGCCTCGCAAGCGCGGCCGCTAGGTGATGGTCATACGGCGTCGTGAAGGCGGCTGGATCGAGGAGCGCAATGCGCAAGCCCCTAGACTACTCAGCCCTCTTGAGGTTGCTCGCACGCACCTGGAACATCGCGCATGGACGGACGCAGCCGGACTCAGGGGTGAGCCGACTCGAGGAGTTGGTCAGGCTTGTGACCAGCGACGATGTCGACATCGTCGCGCTCCAAGAGGTGCCCGTGTCGGCGCTCCCATCCCTCGCACGGTGGAGCGGTATGCAAGCGTACGGAGCCGTCGCGATGCGCTCCTATGCCGGCGCGTTCGGACGGTGGGTGACCTCTCTCGACCCGGCGCGTCTGCGCTCAGCTCTGACGGGGCAAGCGAATGCTGTCCTGCTCGGTCCCGCGCTCGAGACACTCGAGGCGCAAGAAGTGCTCACCCTCAATCCGCGCGATGTGAGGGCCGGCGTCGGTCTTTCCCTAGGCCTCGAGCGAAGCGTCCTCGCGCGGTGGGCGCGCAACCGACGGGTATGCCAAGCCGTTCGTGTGCGCGCGCACGGGACGGCTATGGTCGTCGCAAATATGCACCTCACACACTTCGACACCAGGCTCGCTGAGGTCGAACTCAGACGTGCCGAGGCTCTGGCCTCGCAGCTCTGCGGCACGACCACCCCGACACTGCTCGCCGGTGATCTCAATATTCCCGCCGCCGAGACGCATGTCTTCGACCGGCTGCTCGTCGCGGGATACACGCGCCCGGCAGAAGGCATCGATCACCTCCTGGGCAGCAACATGACCCTGGTGCGTGGACCGGAAGCGCTGGCTGACAGCGCGCGGACGCACGACGGGTCCATGCTGTCTGACCATCCGATCGTCGAGGCCGCGTTCGAGGTGCCCGTATGAACATCGAAGCAGCTCGAGCCGAGTTTCCCGTTCTCGAGCGCTACGCGTACCTCAACGCCGGTACCTTCGGCCCATTGCCCCGTGCCGCAATCGCCGCGGGTATCGCCGAGCACGAACAGGAGCGGGAGCATGGCCGGGCTGGAGCCGGCTACTACGCGCGCCTCGGAGAACTCAGGACAACCGTGCGAGCGGAAGTTGCCGCCGCGATCGGTGCGACCTCAGTGGACGTGGCGCTGACGCGCTCTACAGGGGAGGGGTGCGCGATCGTCGTCAACGGACTCGGGCTGTCGGCGGGAGACGAAGTCGTTACCACCGACGTGGAGCACTACGGGTTGCTGGGCCCGCTTGCTTCGAACGGTCTCAACGTGCAGGTTGCGCGAGTTCGAGAGAGGCCGGCCGCGGAAGCGCTCCATGCCATCCGCGACCTGATCGGACCGAGAACGCGCCTGATCGCTCTCTCTCACGTTGCGTGGTCCACCGGCCAGGTGCTTCCGATCGCTGCGTTGGTGGCGACGGGCGTTCCGGTGCTTGTCGACGGTGCGCAGAGCGCGGGAGCGATTCCCGTCGACGTCGGTGAACTCGGTTGCGACTTCTACACGGTCTCCGGTCAGAAGTGGCTACTCGGGCCGGACGCGACAGGCGGGCTCTTCGTTGGAGCCAACCACCAGGAGCGCCTGGCTGTGACGATTCCGTCCTACTTCGGCAGGTCCGAACATGACGAGCGTGGGACGCCGGTGCTAGCCCAGGGCGCTGCCCGCTTCGATCCGGGAGCGCTTCCGAGACCGTCGCTCGCTGCGCTAGTCGAGTCGATGAGGTTTCAGCACTCACTCGGCGTGGAGCGGTTCACCCGAGCTCGGGCACAAGCAGAGCGCTGCCGCGACCTCCTCGCAGCAGGCGGTGTCGAAGTGGTGACCGAGCCGAACGAGGCAACGCTTGTGGCCTTTCGGACGACCGAGCCGGGAGCAGACGTCGTCGAGCGGCTCGCAGCGGCAGGCGTGCTCGTTCGCGAGATACCCGAGCTGGGTTGGGTGCGGGTGTCCGTCGGCTTCTGGACGTCTGACGAGGACCTGGAGCGTCTCGTCGACGCTCTCTAGCCTGACGGCGCCGGAAGCCCCAGTTCGCCGGCGATCGGTCGAAGCGCGGCCGTTACGAACTCGATGTGCTCGTTGAGGTCAACCCCAATCTCCTCGGCGCCGTTTACCACGTCGTCGCGATTGACGCCCGCTGCAAACGATGGTTGCTTGAGCTTCTTCCGGACGGACTTGGGGGTCAGCGTCTCGATTCCCTCAGGGCGAACGAGACCGCAGGCCTGAATGAACCCGGATAGCTCGTCGCAGCCGAACAGCGTGCGCTTCAGCGGCGTGTCGCGCGGCATTTCGAGGTGGTCGGCGTGGCTGAGCACGGCTTCGATCAGCTCCTCCGGGTAGCCCTCTTCTCGGAGGATGGGTGCTCCGTCCTGCGGGTGCTTGTCGAGCGTGGGGTGCATCTCGTAGTCGAAGTCGTGTAGTAGGGCGGTTGCGCGCCAGAAGATCTCGTCACCATCGAACGTCACCGCGTATGCGCCAACAGCGGCCTCGACTGCGAGAGCGTGTCGGAGGAGCCCCTCGCTCGCCGTGTAGGCAGTGAGCGTTTTCCATGCGCGGTCTCGTGTGACATCCATGGCGTGTTGTTCCCTTGTCGTTGCCTGGGCAGGCCGATCCGTCCCGTTTCCCGGTTAACGGGTGGCTGTGTCCGGATCTCGTGAGTACCATACCCCGGTCGGCGCCGAGAGCCGTTCCCAGTCCCGCCACCATGCCTACTCTGCAAGCACCACCCATGTCGCAATCGTTCGTCATCGACGGATCCCAGCCGCTCGACGGTCACATCCGCGTCTCTGGCAACAAGAATGCTGCACTGCCGATAATCGCGGCTTGCCTTCTCACGGACAAGCCCGTGACACTTGAGAACGTTCCGGCCATTCGCGATGTCGAGACCATGCTCGAGCTGGTCGCTGATCTCGGTGTGGACGTAGACGATCGAGGATCGGGTGAGATCACGATCCACGCGGAAGCCGATCCTTCGTGCGAGCTAAACGAGGAGCTTTGCCGTCGCATTCGTGCGTCGATCCTGCTTGCAGGGCCACTCCTCGCTCGGTGTGGACGAGCGATCGTGCCGCCGCCGGGCGGCGACGTGATCGGCCGACGCCGGCTCGACACGCACATTCACGCATTCCGGGGCCTCGGGGCGACCGTGAAGATCGATCGCCAGTTCTTGTTGGAGGCTCCCGTCCTGCGCGGCGCTCCTATCTTTCTCGACGAGGCGTCGGTCACAGGCACCGAGAACGCCGTTATGGCCGCCGTGCTCGCGCCTGGCGAGACGGTGATCACGAACGCCGCCTGCGAGCCTCACGTGCAGGATCTTTGCGACTTTCTGATCGGTCTTGGCGCGAACATTACGGGCGTTGGCTCGAACGTTCTGTGCATCAAGGGTGTGGACTCGCTCGGCGGTGGGACGTACCGGATCTGCTCTGACCACATTGAGGCCGCGAGTTTCATGGGCCTGGGTGCGGTCACCGAGGGAGAACTCGTCATCGACGACATCGTGCCGCAACATCTCGCGGCGGTCTGGCCGGGCTTCACGCGGCTCGGCATGGAGTGGCACGTCGAGGGATCTTCGATCCGAGTTCCGGGCAAGCAGGACCTTGTCGTCGTGGACGACATCGGTTCCCAGATCCCCAAGGTCGAGGATGGCCCGTGGCCGGCGTTCCCAGCCGACCTCACCTCCATTGCTCTCGCAGTCGCGACACAGGCAAGCGGCACGATCCTCGTCTTCGAGAAGATGTTCGAGAACAGGTTGTTCTTCGTCGACAAGCTTGTCGGCATGGGAGCTCGCATCATTCTCTGCGACCCGCATCGCGCGCTCGTGAGCGGGCCAGCGCAGCTTTACGGCGACAGGCTCGAGAGCCCGGATATCCGTGCGGGTATGGCCATGCTCATTGCGAGCCTCGCAGCGGAGGGGCGCTCAACGATTGGCAACATCGGCCAGATCGACCGTGGGTACGAGCGGATCGACGAGCGGCTCCGCGCGGTCGGCGCTCGTATCGAGCGGGTCGACGACTGATCAAATCTCGGCGCGCAGCGGGCGGCAGGGCGACGCCTCCCTAGACTTGATATGTGGACGTCATTGTCACGCACGAGAACGCCGACTTCGACGGCATCGCCTGCCTTGTGGCGGCGCGTCGTCTCTATCCAGGCTCCGTTGCGATCTGCCCTTCGAGCCTGGATCGAAGCGTGCGAGAGTACGTCCGGCTGCACGAGACAGAACTGAAGCTCGTCGACGGCTCCTCGGTCGCCGAGGAGAGCATCTCCCGCCTCGTAGCGGTCGATACATCGGACACGTCGAGGTTCGGTCGGTTCAGTGGCCTTGCGACGGGTGCCGGCGTTGAGCTTGTTACGTTCGATCATCACACGGCCGGCACGGCGACGTGCAACACCGAGGCGTCCGTCTCCTCGACGGACGGTGCGCTGATAACGACGTTGGTCGAGCTACTCGCCGAGCGCAAGATCGCGGTGGAACCGGCCGAAGCGACGCTCTTCGCACTCGCCATCCACCAGGACACCGGCTCGCTGACCTACGAGTCCACGACGGTTCGCGACGTCGAAGCGCTCGCCTATTGCTACCGCTGTGCTGCGGACATTCGCTCGATCGAGCGTTACACGCGTCTGCCCCTCGGGATGGACGAGCGCGAGGTGCTGCAACGCCTCCTGTCGGCTACCGAGTCGCTCGAGGCTAACGGTGTCGCGGTCCAACTGGCGGCTGTCACGTGCGAGGTCTTTCCTGACGGCGCTTCGAAGATCGTGGACAAGTTGATGTCGCTCGTCGAGGCGCGAGCGCTGGTGTGCCTACTTGAGCATGAGGGGAAGACGTCATGCATCATTCGCAGCCGCGGGGCGAGTCTCGAGGCCGGGACGCTCGCTGCCGCTCTTGGGGGTGGTGGCCATCGACACGCGGGTGCGGCAACGATCAAGGGCGACCTGGCTGCGGCTCGAGCGACCGTCAAGGCACGCCTGCCAGCGGCGGTCATCGCCGACGCTACTGCGGGCTCACTGATGTCGTCGCCCGTCCGCTTTGTCGCGCCGGAAACGAGCGTCCGCGATGCAATCTCACTATGCCGGCAGACGCGGGTTGGCGGCTTGCTGGTCGGCTCGGAACAGGATCTCCTGGGCGTGGTCTCCCGGGAGGATCTCGACAGTGCGATGGCACACGATCTGTCGCACGCACCCGTCAACGCCGTCATGAGTCCGGCGCACCAACCGGTATCGGTACAGGACACGATCGACGAGTTGCGCCGACACCTCGCCCAGTCGGGGGTCGACCGTGTTGCGGTCGAGCGCGAGGGTCGAATCGTTGGTGTCGTGACGCGGCGAGATCTGCTTCGGAGCGCAGGCCTGTCGCCGGCCGCCAGAGAAACTGCCGAACCGTTCCGCGAAGTCGACGTTACGGAGGCCATCCCTGCGCTGCGACCTGTGATCGCCGCCATAGACGATCTTGGCGGAGATCGTGGGCGGGTTTTTCTTGTCGGTGGCGCAGTTCGTGACGTGCTGCTGGACACTGAGGTGGTCGATATCGATCTCGCCGTCGAGGGCTCGGGTATCGAGTTCGCGCGAGAGCTGGCGTCTAGGCTCGCAGGGAGGGCGACGCCGTACGGCGATTTCGGCACGGCGACCGTCACGTTCGCGGGGGGAGCGGTCGACGTGGCTACGACTCGATCCGAGTTCTACGCGTCACCAGCGGCTCTGCCGAGCGTCGAGAGCGCGTCGATCGAGAACGATCTCTTCCGACGGGATTTCACGATCAATGCCATGGCGATCGAGCTCGATGAGGCCAGGCGCGGTCGCCTGGTCGATCCATTCGGCGGCGAGCGGGATCTCCGCGCCGGGAGCCTGCGCGTGCTGCACAGCCTGTCGTTCGTCGACGATCCGACACGCCTCCTCCGCGCGGCGCGCTACGAGGGTCGGTACGGCTTCCGGCTCGACGAGCGGTCCGACTCGCTCGCGCGATCGTGCGTGAAACTCGGGCTCGTGGGGAACCTCTCCGGAGCACGTGTCGGGAACGAACTTGTACGGCTTCTCCGCGAGAAGGCTGGCATTGCGGCACTGCGCCGCTTGGTTGAGCTCGGCGTGCTCGACGCGCTTCATGCCTCCATCGACGCCGCTGACAGCGCGGTGCAGATCATGCAGGCGGCCGAATCGACAAACGACGAGCTCGAGGCAGGCGCCACGCCCTGGAGGCTCCGACTCGCCGTGCTCACGCAGGCTTTCACGTCGCCCGAGCGCTACCGCTGGCTCGACGTGCTTCAACTCGCGCGACGCGACGTTGAGGTCATCGCTCGGGCGGCGGCGGTAGGGCCACTGCTCGTGAGTCGGACTGCAACGCTCGAATCGACTCGAGCTATACACGACGTTCTTGCAAATGAACCGATCGAAGCCGTCGTACTGGCACTCGCACAGGCACCGCCCGGTTCGGCAGCAGAAGACAGGCTGCGTCGCTTCGTCGTCGAACTGCGCCACGTAAGCCTCTCGATCACGGGAGACGATCTGGCGCAGCTCGGCCTCGCCGAGTCGCCGGCCGTCGGCCACGTGCTTGATGCGGTGCTCGGCCTTAAGCTCGAGGGGTCGGTCGACACCAGCGAAGAAGAGCTTGCGGCAGCCCGGCGCTTGATTGAGAGCGGAGAGCTTCAGTGACGTCTCCAACGACAATTCAAGGCACGGTGCCCGCACCGTTTCGGGTCGCTTTCTCGACAAGGCTCGGCGGCGTCAGCGAAGGGTCGTTCGCATCTCTGAATCTCGGGCTTGCAACCGATGACTCGGAGACGGCCGTGCTCGAGAATCGGACGCGCTTGCTGGCGGCCCTGGAAGCGGACGTAAGCCGCGCCTCGATGTGCCGCCAGGTCCACGGAGCAACCGTCAGCCGTGGCGTTCCGACGGGGATCGACAAGCCGTATGAGCACCCTGAGCGCGACGGCGTCTGGACAGACGGGCGAATGCAGCCCCTGGTGGTGCTGAGCGCAGACTGCGTGCCCGTTGCCCTGTGCCGGCCGGGTACGATGCCGGCCGTCGCCGCCGTGCACGCAGGCTGGCGGGGCCTCCTCGGCGGCGTCGTCGACGCGGCCGCTCGCGCGCTGGAGTCGACGACGCTGATCGCCTCGATTGGCCCTGCGATCGGCCGCTGCTGCTACGAGGTGAGCAGCGACCTGGCCGGCGAGTTTCGGGCCCGCTTTGGGCGTGACGTCGCAAGTGGCAACCAGGTCGATCTTGTCCTATCCGCGCGGCGCGCGCTCGAGGGGGCCGGCGTCACGGTGGTCGAGACTGTAGACCTCTGCACTGCGTGTGACTCGCGTCTGTTCTTCTCGCACCGGCGAGACGCGGGAACGACGGGGCGGCAAGGTCTCGTCGCGTTCATAGAAGACACGGACACGATGTGAACGCCGCCAGCCTCGCAGATCGGTACGCAAACCTTCTGCGCGAGGTCGGTGGCCGCGCGCGAGTGGTCGTGGCTACGAAGTACGTGGCTGACGACGACCTGGACGCTCTGCTCGAGGCGGGCGCAACGCTGGTCGGCGAGAACCGTCTCCAGGACCTAGTCCGCAAACACGAGCTGTACGGGAGCCTCTTTGAGTGGCATTTCATCGGTCAGCTCCAGTCGAGGAAAGCCCCGGCTGTGTCCGAGCGGGTCGAGCTGGTGCACTCCCTATCGTCTCTGTCAGCGGCTCGTAAGTTGACGGCACCCGCCCTGATCCAGGTCGACCTCGCCGGTGAGGACTCGAAAGCCGGAGTCACGCCGAGCGCCCTACCGGACTTCCTCGCCGACGCTCGAGAGGT
>JAUVPB010000016.1 GCA_030598925.1 Actinomycetes bacterium | reverse complement strand
GAGAACAGCTTGAGGTTGTACGCGAACTCACCGGCGAGGCTGGCGGCCTCGAGCGCGCCGAGAACGTTGGGCGTCGTCAGCTCGACCGTCCCGCCACCCGCTGCCTGGAGCGTGCCCTGCGCGGGCGCGAGCGACGACTCCGTCGCGCCATAGAGCGTCCGAGTCTTTCCTTCGACGCGAACATCGACGTTCACGTCGGCTCCGGCGAGAGCAGACGAAGTCGCCGTCGCTGCCACCAGAAGAGTGAAACCGAGAACGAGCAACAAGCGAATGTGCACGAATCCTCCTTCCTCGAGGGGTCGTTGCGCGGCGGTCGTGAGGTCTTCTGGCTCGGGGCGCCCACCTGCACCGTCTTCCCGGCTTGCGCCAGTGACGTCCGCGGTGCGGGTGCGTCTCCCCATACAGCGGCGGGACCGCGCCGGCTTCTCACCGGCTTCCCTTCGCCGACCACCTGGGTATGAGCCGGGACCCTAGCAGGGTGGCGCACCGGCGCCGTAGCCCCGACGGGTGCGTCGGTACCCTGCGACGGTGCTTGCACATCGACTCTCGCTGTGGCTTCCGGTCCTTATTTGGGCCGGGCTGATCTTCGCGTTCTCGTCGATCCCGAGCCTGGGCACAGGCCTCGGCACCTGGGATCTCGTCCTGCGAAAGATCGCGCACGCCGCCGAGTTCGCGATCCTGACGTTGCTGCTGTGGCGAGCGCTGCGACGCGAGCGACTCGTGTTCGTCCTTGCCTCCGGCTACGCGGCCACAGACGAGCTTCACCAATCCTTCGTCGAGGGCCGTGTCGGCTCCGTCGCCGACTGGGCGATCGACACCGCAGGAGTGATCTTCGCTCTGGCGGGCGTGCGGTTGTGGCAGCGCCACCAGCGGGACGACGTACCGGACAACGGGTCACCGGCGCTCGACGACGCTCCCGAGGAAACACCATGACACGACCCGAGATCAGCGTCGAACTCGACGGCGTGTTTGGCGACACGCGGCCGGCCTGGCACGCGTTTCTCGAGCATCTCGCGAAGCGCTTCAAAGCAATCGAGGAGCTCGACGTCTCGTCGCTGGCCGAAGATCGGACGGAGGCCGCGCAACAGCTCGACGCCTGGGCCGCAAGCGGCGTCGGCGATTGGCGGGTGCAGCTCACACGCTTCGCCGAGGACCACCTTCCCGTGTACGTTCGCCCGGATGCCCGTGCCATGTCGGCCGCCCGCAGCCTCGTCGCAGGCGGCGTCGACATCCGGAGCTATTCGGACGCGCCGCAGGAGCTCGTCGATGTGGCCTCAGCGCACCTCGGACTCGCGCGCCTCTGCTCGGCCTGCGAGGGCGGCATCAGCGCTGCGGAGCTCACAGTCGGCGCGACGCTCGTGCGAACGGCCGCAGAGCTCGACGCGCTCCTCCGAGACGGGTAGCTTCTGCCCGAGCGCAGCGCCGACGCCTAGCGCAGCTCGGGCAGCACGGCGAGGTCGCCCGCCACGATCTCCCACTTCGCGAACGCGCCCTGGTTCACCTCGAGCGCAGTGCGGTATGAGCTCGTCGGCGGGTACACGGGGCATGGCGCGGCGGCGCATGGCTCCAGATCGACGATCTCGAGGATCGTTCCGTCCTCGGCGATGAAAGCCAGCGAGAGAGGAATCGTCGTGCCCTCCATGTTGAACGCCGTGGTGACGTCCTCGTCGTTGACGAAGAGCATCCCGTGGTCCTCCGCGAGCACGTCACGGCCGGAGAGGCCCCGTCCGCGCTCAGCGGCCGAGTCGGCGACCTCGATGGTGACCTCGACGCGCCCCGTGGCTCCCGAGAGCTCGAGCCTGGACGGCTTCGTCTCGGCACCCGGCTCTGACGCCGTTGCGGCCGTCAGGCCTCCGCCGTCCGACTCGCTGGAGCCGCCGCACGCGACGCTCGCGCCTAGAACGGCCAGCGCCAGAGCGGCTGCGCAGGCGGCGCCATGCAGCGAGTGTGTCCCGGCCATCGAGCCAAGGCTAGCCGCCTGCAGAGGCTGAACCTCAGCGGTCCTGTCACGGCCTCGCAGTACGATCTGCGCCGTGGCTGAGAACAACCTTCTCGAGGATCGTCAACTGGACGAGATCCTTAAGCGGTTGGATCGCATCGTGGTCGAATTGACGCGCTTGAACGATAAGCTCGACACGCAGGACGGCCTGCAGCGAATCTCGCACGAGCTGAAGACGCTCAACGAGTCACTCCAGACGATCGCGTACGCCTCCTTGAGCTCCCAGGGCCCGGACGTCAAGCGCCGCGGACGCTGAGCGCCTACGCGGTGGCGACGCTGTGCTCGCGCTCGGGCCGGCGCAAGCGGAGGCCCGTCACCTCGACCCGGTTGTCGTGGAACGTGGCCGCACCGCCCAGATCGGCGTCTCTCTCCGGCGTGGTCGCGTTGGCGTTCGCGCCCCCGCGCAGCAGCTTCGGCCAGTGTGACTTGTAGAGGAACGCGACTCCGACGGCCGTCGCGTCGTCGATCGTCACAGCCGCCTCGAACTCGCCGCGATCGTTGTGGACGACGATGGCGTCGCCCTCGTCGAGGCCGCGATCGAGTGCGTCATCCGGATGAAGGTGGACGGCGAGTGGGCCTGCCTTGCGACGATGCCAGTCGAGGCTCGCAAACGTCGAGTTCACAAAGAAGCGGTTGGCCGGGCAGAGCAGAACCAACGGATAGCGCTCACTGAGTGACACGTCGGCCCCTTCGAATGGCGGCAGGTAGCCCGGCAGCGGATCGAGGCCCTGTCGCTCGAGTCGATCCGACCGAAGCTCGACCTTGCCGGTTGCCGTTGGGAAGCCTCCGTCGGCGAACGGCGCCTTCCCGGTCGGGTAGGAGACGGTACGGAGCCAGCCTCGCTCGCGGAGCCGCTCCAGCGTGATACCGGCGTCACGGCAGCCATCGGTGTCGAGCAGCTGGCGGGCCAGCTCGTGATCGGAGTCGTGCAGCCGCGGGTGGTCGAGCCCCAACGCCGAGGCGATGCGACGGAAGATCTCGGTGTTGGGCAGGCACTCCCCTGGCGCTGCAACCGCAGGCTCGTTCCACCCCAGATAGAGATGACCGTAGGCCGCGAGCAGATCGACGTGCTCGGGCTGCATCGTCGCCGGCAGCACGATGTCTGCGTATGCGGCGGTATCGGTGAGTCGGTGCTCGAGCACGACCGTGAACAGGTCCTCGCGCTCAAGCCCTTCGCGCACCCGCAGCTGGTTGGGGTTGGACGCAGCCGGGTTGGCGTCGAAGACAACCATCGCGTCAACGGGCGGATCGTCGAAGGTCGTCAGCGCCTCGCCGAGCCGCGACATGTTGATCGTGCGGGCTGCGGGCGTGTCGAGCCCGGCAGGGAACACCGCCTCGTGCCGGGCAATCGGGAAGAGTCCCCCGGTCGAGCCGATCGCGCCACCGCCAACATGTCGCCAGTCGCCGGTAACGGCTGGGATCGACAGGATCGCACGAAACGCCGCGCCGGCGCCGCCGTGCCGCTGCAGGCCGAGGCCCAGCCGCTGCACCGCCGGGCGGACGCTCGCGAGCCGCCGACCGAGCGCGACCAGTTGCTCGAGCGGGACGCCCGTGACGTCTGAGGCACGCTCGGCCGGCCACTCCATCAGTCGCTCGTTCAGCTCGGGCCAGCCGATCGTGTGATGCTCGAGCCAGTCGACGTCGTGCGCACCCTCGTCGACCACGATGCGCATCAGACCGAGTGCGAGCGCACCGTCGGTGCCAGGCCGCAGCTGTACATGTTCGTCGGAGCGGTCAGCGGTGTCTGTCCGGAGCGGATCGATCACAACGATGTGGGCGCCTGCCTCGCGCGCTTCGAGCACGAAGCGCCACTGGTGCACGTTCGAATGCAGCAGATTTCCGCCCCAGATCAGGACGAGCTTGGCGTGCTGGATGTTCTCCGGATCGACACCGACCTTGCCGCCGAACGTCGCCTCTAGGGCGGCCTCGGACGCGGCAGAGCAGATGGTGGTTCCGAGTCGCGAGGCGCCGAGGGCGGCAAACAGTCGCGGGCCGAGGCTCCAACCCTGAACGAGGCCCATCGTGCCGGCGTAGTAGTACGGGAGGATCGCTTCCGGGCCGCGATCGTCGATCACATCCTGCAGGCCCTCGGCGACGAGCTCGAGTGCGGCGTCCCAGCCGATCTCCTCGAATCGTCCTTCCCCTTTGGGGCCGGTTCGACGAAGCGGGCGCAGGAGCCGCTCGGGATCGTACAGCGCATCGAGGTACCGGTTGACTTTGCCGCACAGCGCTCCGCGCGTGAACGGGTGGTCGCGGTCGCCCCGCAACCCGACAGCACGGCCGTCGTCGTCTACCTCCACCTGCCACGCGCACGTGTCAGGGCAATCGAGCGGGCACGCTCCCTGGACGAACCGCGTCATGCACCGACGGTAGCAGAGCCCCTGTCAAGGCTCCGGCCTCCACAGGGAACCGTCGTGCAGCGAGCACTGCGAAGTTGCCGGGCGCGAACGCGGAGCAGTTCGGTCGCGTCCGCCGACGGAACGAACGGGTCGGCCACGCTTTCTCCCGACTCGAGATCGAGCGCTGCCCAGGCTACTCCGTCGACCTCAGCGACCAGAACGCTCGGGCTCGCGAGCGGCGGTCTTTCATCGAGAGCGGCGATTCGCTCGAGCGCGGCGCCATCGGCGGGCGTGGCTGCGCGGACCTCGATCGCCACGCTCGCTCGCCCGGGCGTCCCAGGCACAGCGCCATCTCGTCGCCGCGACGGCCAGCGCATCGCGTCTGTGATCACTCGACTCGCTCGAACGATGTCACGAGCGACTTCCATGTCCGGATATGCGAGCAAACCGTGCCTCCCGAGCTGCGTTTTCGAAAGTCCTTCTCTTGGGTAAACGTCCGGCCTGGCCCTGGTGTGAGGTTGCCGCCGGCTGATCTCCTCCCAGTGTCGCGGAGGGACCCCATTAGCACAAATAGATGTTAGTATCGTTTCTATAAGCAGTACTGATTCATGGACCAGCCTCGAGCTGCGGCATTTGGTCGCCCTGGCAACGATCGCCGAAGAAGGATCGTTCGGCAGGGCGGCGCAGGCCCTGGGCTATACGCAATCAGCGGTGAGCCAGCAGATCGCTGCGCTGGAGCGCGCGGTGGGTACGAGCGTGCTCGAGCGACCTGGCGGGCCACGGCCGGTCGTGGTGACCGAGGCCGGCGCTCTTCTGCTCGTGCACGCCGATGCGATCCGCGCGCGACTCGAAGCCGCTCGGGCGGATTTCGAGGCACTTGCGCAAGGCCGTGCCGGCACACTGCGTGTCGGCACCTACCAGAGCGTCGGCTCGACCATCGTCCCGGTCGTCCTCAAACAGGTGCGCGAGGACTGGCCCGGCATCACCGTCGAACTGCACGAGGCCACGGGCGATCAGGAACTGCTGCTTGCCGTGGAACGAGGCGCTCTCGATCTCACCTTCACCGTCTTTCCGCTTCCCCCTGGGCCGCTCGATTCACGCACGGTGCTCGATGACCCGCGCGTGCTCATCGTGCCAACAGACTCGCCGCTAGCGAACCTCGACGAAGCACCACCGCTGCGCGAGCTCAGCGACGTCCCAATGGTCGCGTTCAAAGACACCTGTTGCCGGGACGTACAGCTCGCCAGCGAGCATATGGCCGCAGCCGGGCTCCGTCAGCAGATCGTCTTCCGCACCGAAGACAATGGGACGCTGCAAGGACTGGTGGCAGCAGGAATGGGCGCCGCGATTGTCCCTCGCCTGGTCGTCGATGAGACACGAAACGACGTGGCGGTGCTGCCGATCGGCGACCAGCTCCCACCAAGGCGCATTGCGATAGCTCGACACAACGAGCGACATCGGACACCGGCGGCAGACGGGTTCCTCGAGTGCGCTACAGCGGTATGCGCAGCGTTCGCCGAACGCTCGCGCGTCCCCTAGCGGACGTCGAGAGACCTCCGGGTGAGCGACGCCCGGATCCGTCCCTCGCGTGTCTTGGTCCGTGTTTACGTGTGGATCGAGACGACGATCGGAATAATCAGGATCGCCACGAGGTTCGCGATCTTGATCATCGGGTTGATCGCCGGACCGGCCGTGTCCTTGTAGGGATCACCGACCGTGTCGCCCGTCACCGCCGCGGCATGCGCCGGCGAGCCCTTGCCACCGTGCGCCCCGTCCTCGATCAGCTTCTTCGCGTTGTCCCAGGCGCCGCCGCCAGCGGTCATGGCTATCGCGAGGAAGATTCCGGTCACGATCGTCCCGATCAAGAGCCCGCCGAGCGCGCGCTCGTTGATGACGCCCACAACGATGGGTACGACGATCGGTATCGCCGCTGGGATGAGCATTAACTTTAGCGCCGATGCCGTGACTATCGAGACCGATTTGCTGTAGTCCGGCCGTTGGGTGCCGTCCATGATCCCCGGCATCTCACGGAACTGACGGCGCACCTCTTCCACCACCTGCCCGCCGGCTATGCCCACCGCCCGCATCGCGAGCGCGGCAAACAGGAAGGGCATGAGACCACCGATGAAGAGCCCAGCAACAACCCACGGATCCGACAAGCTGAAGAGCGACGGGAGACCCTCGTCAGCGAGACCGCGGACATACTCATCGAAGAGGATCAGCGCGGCCAGACCAGCTGAGCCGATCGCGTAACCCTTGGTGACCGCCTTGGTTGTGTTACCGACAGCGTCGAGCGGGTCGGTGATCCCGCGCACCTCTTCCGGTAGGTCGGCCATCTCCGCAATACCGCCGGCGTTGTCCGTCACGGGCCCGTACGCGTCGAGCGCGACGATCAGACCGGTCATCGAGAGCTGCGCCATCACCGCGACGCCGATGCCGTAGAGGCTGCCGCCGGCGATCTCGAAGGCCGCAACGAGACCGACCGCGATCACGATCACGGGCGCCGCGGTTGCCTCCATGCCTACTGCGAGCCCCGAGATGATGTTGGTCGCATGTCCAGTCTCGGACGCTTTCGCGATTCGCTTCACGGGTCGCCATCTCGTTCCGGTGTAGAACTCGGTGAGTCCGACCAGCAGGAACGTCACGACGAGGCCGACGAGCGCAGCGCCGTAGAGCTGCCAGAAGCTGAAGATGTTGTCGTCGTACGCGAGCGTGACGGGGATGAACCCGAGCGCCGACAGGATCGTCGCTACCGCTACGGCGCGGTAGAGCGCGGCCATCACCGACGACTCGTTGCTGCTCACACGCGCAAAGAATGTGCCCACCACCGAGGCGAGAATCGACATACCACCGATCGCCAGCGGGTAGAGGAAGATCTGTGGCTCACCGAACTGCAAGCCGAGAAGCATCACGGCGACCGCCGTCACCGCGTAGGTCTCGAACAGGTCGGCTGCCATTCCGGCACAGTCGCCGACGTTGTCGCCCACGTTGTCTGCGATGACGGCCGGGTTACGTGGATCGTCTTCGGGGATACCCGCTTCGATCTTCCCGACCAGGTCGGCGCCGACATCAGCAGCTTTCGTGAAGATACCGCCGCCAAGCCGGGCGAATACTGAGATAAGCGAGCCGCCGAATGCGAGCCCGATCAGATCGTGGATTGCAGACTCAGGACTGTTGCCGAAGCCGTCGGTCAGAACCCAGTAGTAGCCAGCAACGCCGAGCAGACCGAGGCCGACGACGAGGAGACCCGTCACCGAGCCGGCCTTGAACGCGACGTTCAGCGCTGGCGGTAGCCCGTCCTGGGCAGCCGCGGCCGTTCGCGTGTTGGAGCGGACGGCAACGTTCATCCCGATGAAACCGGCCGCTGCCGAGAGTAGAGCGCCAACCAGGAAGCCGATCGCGGTGCCCCAGCCGAGCTTGTCGTAGAAGCCAAGGAGCAGGAACGGGATGATCGCGACGATCGCGATCGTGATGTACTGCCGTTTCAGATAGGCGGCGGCGCCTTCCTGGATGGCGCGGCCGATCTCCTGCATGCGTTCGTTGCCGGCGGGCCTGCCAAGCAGCCAGAACGTGAGGTAGATGCCGTAACCGACGCCGATGCCTGCGCAAATCAGCGCGAACATGACGGCGTGGTCGTGGAAAAACATCAGGTCAGGCTCCTCTCAGGCTCTTCGCGTTGCGCTTCATAACTTGCGGGTCATTCGCTCCCAAAAGTGCGCATGCCTGCACGACTCGCTACGAAACGGGCGCGACGGCCGGGATTAGTACCACAACGGACGGTCGCCGCGCACTCGCTGCCGAGCACTGAGTCCATGGGGGTAACGGCTCCTCATGCCGGAGCTGCTGCCATAATTGACGACCATGCGAAGTCGCCTCTGGCTTGCTCTGGGCCTGGCCGCAGGTCTTGTAGTCGCGCTCGTTCTCGTCTTCACGGTCGCGATCGGCGGTGACGACGACGACGAAGCGCCCGCGGCGGCCGCTCCAACAACGACGACGTCGTCGGTGAGCATCGACGGGTCGGCCGACACCGGGGCGACATCAGAGCTCGACAGTCCCTCGAGCGAGGGCGAGACTTACGACGCGGACTGCATCCACACGATCGAGCGAGACTACGACTGCTACGAGGCCTACCTCGTCGACATTCTGGAGACCAGGGGCGCGCCGGACGCTCTTCAGGAGCTCGCACAGCTCAGCTCGAACGATTCCTTTGTGCGCTCCGAGTGCCACCCGCTCACCCACTCGGTCGGGCGGGCCGCGATGGATCGGTACGGCTCGTTCCAGGAAGCCGTCGTGTACGAGGACGGAACGTGCTGGAGCGGCTTCACACACGGAATCCTCGAAGGGTTCATGTTCCAGTACACAATCGAAGAGCTGGATCAGGCCGTCACTGGCGTCTGTAAGCAGGATCCGGACCAGCCGTACTCGTTCGACTACTACAACTGCGTGCACGGCCTGGGCCACGGCGTGTCGTGGCGGTTCGACAACGGCGTCTTCGAGGCTCTGCCCGTGTGCGACAAGCTCGAAGGTCGCTGGGAGCAGCAGTCGTGCCACAGCGGCGTCTTCATGCAAAACATCGTCGTTGACGGCGAAGCACACCAGAGCCGCGAGCTGCGCCCCGACGAGCCGATGTACCCATGCACGGCGGTCGAGGAGCAGTACAAGAAGACGTGCTACCTCATGCAGACGTCGTACGCATTGCGAACAGTCGACTACGACTACGCAAAGGGCTTCGATCTCTGTGAGACCGACGCGGACGAAGGCTACGTCGAGACCTGTTACCGCAGCATGGGACGCGACATCAGTGGCAACAGCCACCGAGAATCGGAGAAGGTCGTCGAGCTCTGCAGCCTGGGCGATCCCGAGCTACAGGCTGAGTGCTACCAGGGCGCCGTGAAGAACGCCGTCTTCAACGATCACGGCCTCGAGAACGCGAACCGACTCTGCGACCTCGTGCCGGAGCGCTACGCGGACGCCTGCATCCAGGCGCGAGACGAAGCGGCTTCGACCCTGTAACCCGACGAGCGCGCCCCCGCTGTCCCCCAGAAGGGGGATTCCCCTCCCCCGCTTGGTGCCGATGCACGAGCCACGTCTCCGTTACTCGACCAAGGGAGGGAGATGGACCGCTCACGCACGACAGCACAGGATCGCCTCTCCGGTCTTCGGGGCTCCGTTACCCGGCAGCGACGGACACTCGCTACGCCCGACGACGCACGGGCCACCGAAAGCCGAGCTCAAGCGGCGCCGAGCGGTGCCGTCTCGGTCCCCTTCTCCACCGGTCGCGCTCTCGTCATCTCCCAGGACGCCGCCGACCGACTACTGCTCGAGGAGCGGCTGAGTACGTCTGGTGAGTTCGAAGTCGAGATCGCTCCTGACATCGACACCGCGATCGACCTCGCACGCACTCGTCACTTCGACGTGATCGCGCTGGATGTGCCCTGTACACGGACTCCGGCGGCTGGCTCCTTCAGCCAGCTACTCGAGACGGCCCACGACACCGCAATCGTCGTGATCGGCGGCTCCGACGAAGCCACGAGCGAGCTCGCGGCGATCGACGCCGGAGCGCAGGAGTACGTTCCGCGCGAGCAGCTCGGAGGCGACTCTCTGCTTCGGGCGGTCCGGCGAGCGGTCGGACGACATGGGCGCCGAGTCGAGCTCGATCGTCTCGCCAACGTGGACCCGCTCACTGGCCTGCTCAACCGGCGCGGCTTCGATGAGCTGGGAGCCCGGGCGCTCGACGCTGCGGAACGCCTAGGCACCACGTTTACGGTCATGCTCCTCGACATCGACGGACTCGAGCAGATCAATCGCGGCTTTGGCCACAGCGCCGGCGACGACGCCCTACGGGAGACGGCGTGCGCGATCGTCGAGTGCGTGCGCACGACGGACATCGTGGCGCGGATCGACGGGGACGTGTTCTGTATCGCTCTTACCGATGGCTCGGCACCGCCCGAAACGGTCGCACACCACCTGGGTCTCAAGTTCGATCGCCGAAACGAGCGACGAGAGGGATGGTTGCTCTCGCTGACGCTCGGTGCGTCGCACGCCGACGAGTGCTCCGTGCCGGCGCTCTGGAGTCTCGTCGACGAGGCTGCAAGCCGAATGCAGGCTGCGAGAGCGACCGGCGACTCAGCGCAAACGCCACGGGACGGCGGCGCTGTGGGCCCGAGCGCGTACGCCTGACTCGAGGCGCTAGGCCGACGACGACCGGTGGTTGCAGCCTCTACTCGTCGCGACGCGCTGCGTCGTCATTCTCGGCAGGGTCACCCGGCCCGGTCTCGTCTGCTGGCGCGTCCGGCTCCTGCGAAGCCGCGGGCTCCTCGGTTGCCGCAGGCTCCTCGGTTGCCGCAGGCTCCTCATTGGCTGCGGGCTCCTCGGTTGCCGAGGGCTCCTCGGTGACGGGGGGCTCCGGCGTAGTTGCGGCCGCCGCCTCCGCGCCGGCCGGCTGCTCCGTTGCGGGCGCCCCGCCCTCTTCGCTCACAGCGCGGGCGTACGCCAGCTTCAGCTGTGACCCAGAGCCTTTGAAATCGCTCGCCAGCTGAGCCGGCAGGAACCCCTCGAGGACAGGCGTCAGCGCTTCGATCACCGCGATCGCGAGTTGCGACTGCGCGAGATCGCGATCTCCCTTCGTGTCGGGCGTAACACCGAGCCGTCGAAAACCGATCGACGAGACGGTGACGAGAGACTGGACGAGCACGTCCTCAACGCGCAGCGACATGAGCTGCTCCTCGAGCTCTCGTGCGAGTTGCTCCTGATCTGGTTCAGCCATGACTTGCCTCCAGTGCGACGTCGCGAGTTCGGGCGACTTGCTCCGCGTAGATCTCGCGGAGAGACGCGCCCTCTCCGAGACGGGCGATCTGCCGCTCTGCGGCGTTCGCGGGCGGTACGTCGAGATACGACGCGACGCCAAGCTCCTCCGCAACGGGCAGGACCCATGCGATGAGCTCCTCGAGAGCGTGGCGCGCAGAGCGAACGCGGAGCTGCTCGGTCCGGTTGAGGTCGAGCAACTCGCCGGCCAGACCATGGCGAATCGCCCGCCAGAAGTTCTCCTCGATGAGTCGGGGTCGATGTACCGCGACCGGCTCCCCCTCGTCGAGCGCTCGCGCGATTCGTACCGTGAGCGCGTAGCAGAGTGCGCTCACGGAGCGGGCGTCGGCTAGCTCTGGCTGCCCGTCGCAGATGCGGATCTCCACGGTTGGAAACTGCAGATGCAGACGCACGCTCCACCACAGCTGCGTGTGTTCCGTGACGGACCCGGTCTTGTACAGGTACGCGAGGAACTTCTGGTAGTCGGCCCAGTCGTCAAACGCGTCGGGAATGCCGCAGCGCGGAAACATCCTGGTGAAGATCTGCGATCGCACCGAATGCAGGTGCGTGAAGCAGTCCTCGAGGAACGGCGAGGACGCCGAAAGGGCAAGCAACTCGGGCAGAAAGCCTCGCAGAACGTTGCACACCGCGACCGCGCGATCCGCGCCCCGAATACCGACGTGAACGTGAAGCCCAAAACTGTTGTTACGCCAGACGACGTAACGCAAGATCTCGTCGTTGAGGCGGTAATGCGGCGTGTCGATGATCCGCTGCTCCTGCCACGGGCTCCACGGATGCGTTCCGGTGGCGCCAAGGGCCACGTCATGCGCGTCTGCCAGCTCGAGCA
This sequence comes from Actinomycetes bacterium, assembly GCA_030598925.1. Classification (GTDB taxonomy): domain Bacteria; phylum Actinomycetota; class Thermoleophilia; order Gaiellales; family Gaiellaceae; genus JAUVPB01. The sequence goes on along the minus strand of JAUVPB010000016.1, from coordinate 12,635 downwards.
CCTGTGATCGACGCTCGGCGAGCTTCACTGCGGCTTCCGCGAACGATTCACAACGGCCCGTCTTGACCTCGATCTCCGACGCGATCAACTCGCCGGCGACGTGCTCGCCGAGCGGCGTGTCTCGCGACGCCGCCTGCAACTCCTCGAAACGATTGACCATTCCGAGGGTCTCAGCGTCGAGAAGCGCGAATTCCTCCTCGACCGCGAGCGTGAAATCGCGAGCGGTTTCGAACTGCTCGTGAGCGAAGCGCAGCTGCTCGTCGGGACTGAGCGTCTGGGCGTCTCCCACGCGACGACGGTACCACGTCCGGCAACGCCCTTTCGGGGCAAAGCGGGCTCGTTTTTGGCCCCGAAAGCCTACGGCCCGCCGGGGACCCCTCGGATCAGTTGCGTCGCCACGCCTTGCCAGCTCCAGAGCTCCAGCGCGACCGCTCGGGCCGCGTCACCCAGCTCGCGCCGCTCCGCGCCGGTCAGCTGCAACAGCGCGTCGAGCGTGCTTGCGAGCGATGCGGCATCGTCCCGCTCGAACGACGCGAGCTGCCTCCCCCACTCCGGATACGCGCCTTCAAGCGAGCCAGCCACCGTCACGAGACCGGAGTGGCGAGCCACCACAGGAGGCGTACCACTCGCCGCTGCCTCGGCCGCGACCATCCCGAACGCCTCGGGGAAGATCGATGGAACTACGGCGATGTCACAGAGGGGCCAAAGCTGCGCGATGTGGCGATGCTCGAGGGCTCCCGTGAAAAGGACGTCGAGGTGGGCCGCCTGAGCTTCGAGTTCGGCCCGCGCCTCACCGAAACCGACGATGACTGCGCGTGCCCCGAGCTCGCACATCGCTTCCAGGAGCAGGTGAACACCCTTTTCGGCGCTCAGCTTGCCGACGTAACCGATCGTCGGCTTGTCCTCGGCGAAGAACGCGCGGAAACGCTCGTCGTTGGCCGGGTCGGGGAGCCGCTCCGGATCGGCGGCGGCGTCGACCGAATCCTCTTGCGATTCGGAGATCAGCTCGAGCAGCGCATCGGTACGCGGGCGCGGACAGAACAGATCGACATCGACGCCGGGTGGCACTTCACGGACCCTGCGAAGGTGCGGGCCCGGACCGACGGTCTCCGTCAACGCCTGCCGCACGTGCTCGCTGCCCACGTATACCTCGCGCGCGCCGGCGAGCGAGACTCTGGCCCAGCGTTCGAGCTCGGCGTCGCCGCGGATCGCATACTCGAGCTCGCTCCCGTGGACCTTGACACCGAACGGCTCACCGAACTCGACCCCCACAGCGGCCCCGAGGAGCGCATGGTTCGTCAGCGTGTAATCGGCGGGCAGCAGCTCGCGCATCGCCGTCGCGTTGGCTTCGACGACCCGCTGCCGCTCAGCCCAGGTCGTCTCACCTAGAAGCTTCACCTCGAACCCCTCGTAGTTGTCCCGAACGAAGACGGGCAGCACCGGCCCGATGTCGGGGCGTACGACCGATGCACCACCGACGTCGTGCTCCTCGGGACGAGGATCCTGACACACGACGACCACCTCATGACCGAGCTGCGACCAGGCGCGGGCGAGCGAACGCGTGTAGACGTTCGAGCCCGTACCTCCGAGCAGGTACCCATGCCAGATCAGGATGCGCACCCGTCCATCCTGACGTCAAGTCGCGACAGCCGGCGTCGGAAGCACCAGGAAACCTCCATGGCCGGCTAGAACGACTACCTGTGGAGAACGAGGCCAAGCTCGTCAAGCGGGCTCAGGCGGGCGACACGCAGGCGTTTGCACGGTTGGTGGAGCAGGAACAACACCGCCTCTACACGCTCGCTGTGCGGGAACTCGGCTCCGCTGCCGACGCCGAGGACGCCGTACAGGAAGCGTTGATCCGAGCGTGGCGAGCCCTTCCGCGCTTTCGTGCCGACGCGAAGTTCTCCACCTGGATCTACCGCATCCAGCTGAACGCCATCCACGACCAACGCTCGAAACGAGCTCGGGGCGGCGGCACGCCGCTCGACGACGTCCCCGAGCCCGTCGACACCCACGACGCACTGCTCACGAGCGAGCTCAGCGGTGCCCTGCAAGCAGCGCTGAACGAGCTGGACGAGACGTATCGAACGGCTGTCTTGATGTCCGATGTCACCGGGATGTCCTACGGCGAGATCGCCGCAGTGCTGGGCGTCGCCGAAGGTACTGTGAAGTCGAGGATCTTCCGCGGGCGCGCTGAGCTCGCGCGCCTGCTTGGAACCACAGCCGCTGCGCCGGAGTCAAACCCTTGATGGAAGACGCCCACCTCAACGACATCGAGTTGTTCGAGTACGCGAGCGGTGAGCTCGCCGACGCCGAGCGCCGACAGGCCGAGCGGCACCTTGACACCTGCGAAGAATGCGGCTCCCTACTAGCGCTGGCACAGGCAGGCGCCAACGTTCTGCAGGCCTCGCCCCGCTTCGAGCTGCCTGCCGAACGGGTCGCCGCGACGCTTGGTGCGCTCGAACCGCACGCCGAGCCCAAGCCGCGAATCCTCCCCGGAGCGATCTTCCTGCGGCGACGTTGGCTGGCGGTGTTGGCTCCTGCGGCCGCCGTGGCTGGCGTCGTGGCGATCGTCATGCTCGTCGGAACCGGCGGCGACGACAGTGGGACCGAAGCGTCGGCGCCGGCTCTCGAGGGTGCTCCGGCAGAGGCGCTCGCGGAGCCAAACGACGGCAGCGACCGCGCACTGCAGGCGCGGCCGGAAGCCGCGACCGACGAAGCCGCGGGTGCCGCTGACTCGCAGGCCGACTCGCTCGGCGAGGCGAGCGCAGCCGAAGCCGCCGAGCCCGCCGCCCCTGCCGAAGAAGCCGCTCCGCCGGCGGCGGCAGCCGAGCCGCCCATCGAGGAATCCGCGGAGGCCTCCCCGGAGCCGGAGGCCGAGCCGGCTCCAGCTGCACCCGCGCCCGCTGAGGCGCCGGCCGCGGCGGAGCCTGCGAGTCCCGCCGCCGAAGACGTGATCGCGATGGTCGCCGGCTCGGCGAAAGGGGTCGTCGCGCTGCTTGCGCTGGATGGAATCGAGGCCACGATCGCCCCGAGTGACGGGGCAGTCGAGGTCGCGCCGCAGGCCGCGGACGAGGCGACGGAAGTCCTGGCCGAGCTTCCGCCGGGGCCTCTCGTCGTGCGTGTCGCCGAGCGCCGCTAGGCCAGCGAGAAGTAGAGCGCGTGCAGCAGCTCGGCAGCCGGGTTCGAGGTGTGAACCGTGACGTCTTGCGGCGCCTGGATGAGCGCCTCCGAGTAGTTGAACATGATGCGGATTCCACAATCGATCACATCGTTTGCGACCTGCTGCGCCGCAACGGCGGGCACCGCGAGCACGGCGATGGTCACGCTCTGCTCGCGTAGCACCGATTCGAGCTCGCCATACGCACTGACCGTTGTGCGTCCGATGGGCTCGCCGATCTTCGCGGGATCGACGTCGAACACCGCAGTGACGGTGACTCCGTGATCGGCGAACACGGCGGAACTCGCCACGGCTTGACCAAGACGCCCTGCTCCAAACAGCCCGATGTTGTACTGACCCTGGGTGCGCAGGATCTTGCGGATCTCCTCGATCAGCAACGCCACCTCGTAGCCGACGCCGCGCTTGCCGAACTTGCCGAACCCCGAGAGATCGCGCCGGATCTGCGTCGCGTTGACGTTCGTGAACTCGGCGACCTCCTGAGAGGAGATGCGGTCACGGCCCATCTTCTCGGCTTGCGTGAGCACCTGGAGGTACCTGCTGAGCCTGGCGGCAACGCCTACTGAAAGGCGCTCAGCCGGCGCACCAGCACCATATTCGTCGTAGCGCGTGCCGATCGACACAATGCCGCTGAGGATAGCGTCAGCGCGCCAGTAGGCGTCGACGCAAGGCGTCGGGATAGACGAAGAGAGAGAACGCTTCGCCGCCATCGATGGTGACGACCGGGACCCGTTCGCGATGGCTCGCCTCGAGCTGTACATCGCCATCGATCGCAATCTCGCGTAGGACGAACGGCACCTCGCTCTGTACCGACTCGAGCACGCGCCTCGCGCTCTCGCAGAGGTGTCAGCCAGCGCTGGTGTAGATGACGACCTGCGCCTGTTCCATGCCGGATGACCCCGGCTCGGCAGGCATCGTCAACAGTCGCCGAACGCGTCGCAGGCCGCCGTCTGGTGGCCCTCACGCCACTGCGCGTAGCTGCTGCCACGCTCGGCGAGCCACTGACTGAACGCTTCGCGATCGTCAGCGCCGAACGACTGGCCTCCCCACGAGAGAGCCGGTTCCTCCTGAGCCGAGCTGACCGTGAACGCGGGGCCCGGCAACGTGACGCTGTCGCCGTAGCCCGCGATCGCCGGACGTGCGACGAACTGGAGCCTGTACTTCCCGGGCTCGAGCGCCGATCCGTCGGGCGCGCGCCCGGTAAGACCCACCGCGTAGCGGCCCGGCAAGAGGTCGCGCAGCCGGGAAATCGTGCCGAGGAACTCGGAGTCGCGCCACAACTCGACCTCCAGAACGGAGACGGGGCCAATCGCCAGACCCTCCGGCCCCTCGCCTACCCATCCAACGCGGAACGAGAGGACCGACAGCAGGCCGTCCCCGGACGAGTCCCCTTCCACCAGCGCCAGCCGCGCCGCATCGACGAGTGGTGCCGGCGGATCTTCGGCGAAGGCCGTCGCGAAGGGGATGCGTACGGGTTCTGTGCCGAGCGGGACGACGAGAATCGTCCCAGAGATCCACCCTTCCCACGTCGCGGGGTCGTCGCCCAGCGAGACGACGAGGCGGACGCTTTCGCGAGCCCCGGGCTCGATCGTGAGCGAGACGGGGTCGACGCGGAACGCGAGTGGTAGAGGATCAGCGCCGTCCGGAACGAGAACGAACGACACCGTGTGCGGCTTCGGGCCGATGTTGGTGACCTCGAGCAGCACCTCTGAAGCCCAGCCGCCACGCGACGGGACGCCGAGCGCCACCACGGGCGGCGAGACGACCAGATCCGTCTCCAGAGCGCTTGCGACGTCAATCATGCCGCCGCCTTGCCCGGAGCTCGCGGCTCGCGCCTCAGCCGAAACCAGCGGTGTGGCGCTCCCGATCAGTACCGACTTCAGCTCTCTAGCGCTAAGGCCGGGTCGCGCTTGCGCGACGAGCGCGGCCGCGCCGGCAGCCACCGCAGCCGAGGCGCTCGAGCCCGTGACGGTCGCGTACGGTCCATCCTGTCCGGGCCCGGGCCGGGCGTCGGCCGTGGCGACGCTTACGCCGGGCGCGACGACGTCAGGACGCGGAACGCCCGCGAAACTCAGTCCTCGAGACGAGAAGGGCGCGACGGATGGAGCTGAAGGAGCGGTGACTGGTGCTGCAGGTTCGAGGCTGACGGAAACCGCGTCGCCTCGAGCGATCGCGCTGGCCACCGATCTGCCGTCCTCGCGGGGCATCGCCGCAACCAGGATCGTCCGATCTTCGGCGAGGTCGACGGTACCGGCACGCAGAGCGTCGCCGTACACAATGAGCGCAGAGGCGCCTGCAGCCTGCGCGTTCTTTGCGACCTCTCCCAGGTACCCGTCCGACGCAGGGACGAGCACTGCACTGGCGGCGACGCGGCTGAGGCCGTCGGTTGCGTAGAAATCAGTCAGCAACTCGCCCGTAGCGAGGTGACCGCGCTCGCGGGCGGGGTTCGCCAGGCTCGGACCCTCGAGAGTGGTGAGATCCCAGGTCGTGGTTCTGTCGACTCCTTGTTGGCTCAGCAACTCGGCCACACCGTCGAATACGACGACGCCGGCCGCGGAGATGCGCACGCGCGCCTGACCGAGCTCTGCGCGCCCATCCGCGGTACCTACGGCCAACGCGGCCGGCGCGCTCGCGGGTGCACCCACCGTGCCCGAGCCGGCTTCGGCAGGGCCATCGTTGCCGCTGGCAGCGATGACGAGCGTCCCGAGCTCGGCAGCACCGTCGACCGCGCGAGCCTCAGGACTGTCAGTAAACGCCGCGAATGGCTCGACGAGTGCTGTGAGAGCGATCCGGACCGCGTCGGTCGTCGATCCGTCCTGATCCGGGTCGACTGCATGCTCGAGCCCAGCGAGAAGCTGATCCGCCCAACCGTGGACCGCGTGACGCCCGGTACCAATCGGCTGCCACCCGAGCACCCTGATGGGCAGGACGCGCGCGCCAGGGGCGATGCCTTGAGCACCGCCGGGGCCGTTGAGGCCGACGAGCAGCCCCGCCATGCGGGTTCCGTGCTGCTCGATCTCGCTCGCGTCGTCGGGATTGAGCGCTGCTTGTGCCCGTGAGTCGCCGTCGATCACATCGATCCCGGGGAGTACGCGCCCGGCGAGGTAGGGGTGCATGAGATCGACACCCGTGTCGAGCAGGGCGATCGTTACGCCGGTGCCGTCGAGGGCCGTGGTGGCGCCGTCGCTCATCTCTCCGAACGCCGCGCGGGTATCGGTCTCGCCGAGCACATCAGACGTGACCGAGGCCGGGTAGACGGCTCGAACCGGGTACACGCCCGCGACCGATTGCGACTGATCGAGTGCCGTCAGCGCTCGCCCGTCTAGCGTGGCGCTGAAACCGTTCACCGTGCGGGTGAACCGCAGATCGCGGGTTATCTCGACTCCCTGAGCGCGAAGCTCCTGGACGAGCGCACGCTGGCTCTGCTCGGCCTCCTCGACCCACTGTTGCTGCTTGGCGGGGGAAGGCGGAGTGGCTGCTGTTCGCATCCGGTCGGCGAGCGACGGGAAGCTGAGCACGACGATCACGCGATCGCTCGATGTCAGGAGCGGGCGCTCCTCGATCGACGAACGCCACTGCTCGGCGGCGTCGCGAGACGCACCGAGACCGGTGACGGGTGCGATGGCCGCCGCACATGCCGCAAGGGCAATCAGCGCGTAGGCGGCTCGCCGCAGGAGCCTAGCGCGATGAATATGCATCAACCGCAAGATAGCCAGCTTTGGAGACGTTTGGTGCATACCTCGCGGCCGAGGCGATCATCGCGCCGTTATCCGTACACAGCGGAAGCGGGGCAACCCGGGCCCCAAGCGTCGCGAGACGGGCTCGAAAAGCACTATTTGCAGCTACCCCGCCAACGACCGCAATCGTGTCCATATGTGTGTGTTCGGCAGCTTGTTCGATGCGCTGGAGCAGCGCATCGACGATCGCGAGTTCGTACGAGGCGGCGAGATCGGCTCGGCGTTCGGCGAGCGCGGTCTCGTCGAGCTCACGAACCGCGTAAAGGAGGGCCGTCTTCACGCCTGAGAAGGAGAAATCCAGGCCGTCGACGCGGGCGATCGGGAACGTATGTGTTGATGGATCCCCCGTTCGAGCAAGCCGGTCAAGAGCCGGTCCGCCCGGATATCCGAGCCCGAGCAGGCGGGCTCCCTTGTCGAAGGCCTCGCCTGCTGCGTCGTCTCGCGTACCACCCACCACCTCGAAGCCTGCATGATCGTTGACGACGAGGACGAGCGTGTGGCCGCCGCTCGCGAGCAGACACAGAAACGGCGGCTCGAGCGCATCGTCACCCAGGAACAGCGATGCCACGTGACCGTGGAGGTGATCGACCGGCGCGAGCGGGATCTGTGCCGCCCACGAGAGGCCTTTTGCGTAGGAGAGGCCGACCAGGAGCGCTCCGACGAGGCCGGGCCCCTGGGTCACGCCGATCTTCGCGACGTCGGACAGGGTCGCCTCGGCCTCGACGAGTGCCTCGCTCACGACCGGCTCGACGAGCTCGAGATGGCGGCGCGATGCCACTTCGGGCACGACACCGCCGAAGCGGGCATGGAGGTCTGCCTGGGAGGAGATGACGTTCGACAGCACGGCTCCGTCGGCCGTGATGAGCGCCGCGGCTGTTTCGTCACAGGACGTCTCGAGCCCGAGAATCAGCTCAGACATCGATCGCCTGGCCACTGAGCGGCGGATCGCGCCACATGATCAGCGCGTCCTCGCGATTGTCCGTGTAGTAGCCACCGCGGCGCCCGCGCGGAGTGAAGCCCAAACCCTGGTAGAGGCAGATCGCGCCAGCATTCGACACGCGCACCTCGAGCGTGTAGCCACGCAAGACGTCGTCTACGGTCCGCGCGAACAGCTCGTCGAGGAGCTGACGAGCCACGCCGCGCCGGCGTTGCGCTTCCTGAACGGCGACGTTCATGATGTGCCACGCGTCGACGTAGCGCGACACCACGAGGTAGCCAACGAGCGAGGCGTCAGGCCCGCTCTCGAACGCACCGAGGCAGATGGACGAGCGCTTGACGAGCTCGGCCGAGAACATCTTGCGAGACCACGGCGTCGGATAGCTGCGGCGCTCGATCAGCTCGATCGCGTCGAGATCGTCCATCGATAGCTCGACGATCGAGATGTTGCGGGTCGCGCTCACGCCTGTGGGAACTCCTTGCGCGTTCGCTCAGCATCAGGCGCCCGTAGGTAGAGCGGCTCCACCGGGAGGGCAAGGCCCGTCCGGCCCGCGCCCTGCGCGAGAAACGCCGCCCTTACGCGGTGACGCGGGTCGCTCTCGCCGGGCACCGTCGCCCCCCGGGCTTCAAGCTCCGCCCGATACGCGACTGCGCCGTCGCCCACGCAGAGTCGTCCGTCAACGGCAACGCGTTCCGGCGCCACGCACACGAGCTCACCGTCGTGCATGAATACCTCGCCGCGCCGCGCGTCGATAAGGGGCACTGCACCCGGAGCACCGGCGACTAGCGCGTCAAGCGTGGAAACGCCGGTGATCGGGATCTTGAGCGCCGTCGCAATCGCCTTGGCGGTCGCCAGCCCGATCCGCAGGCTCGTGTAACGGCCTGGGCCGACGCCGACAACAACACCTCCCAGCGCGGTCTTCTCCACGCGGGCCGTGTCGAACAGATCGTCGAGGCGAGCAAGAAGCGCGCTGGGCCGGGCTTCGAGCTCGGCGACGGCCTCGCGCCGGGTCGTCTCGACGATTGCGACCGACGCGACGTCGGTGGCCGTGTCAAGCGCGAGCACGTGGTCTCGGGCGCTCATCAGGTGTCCGAAGACGCCTCGTCGGCCACGGTCGTGAGAGCCCGGTAGAAGCGCGCGTCGGCGCGAGCGAGCTCGATCTCACGCGTTTCGCGATCGACGTGGCGGAGGGTCACGACGGCGCAGGGCGTCGGCAGAAACGCTTCGCCCACGTCGGGCCACTCGACGAAGGCGACCGTTCCGTCGAACAGCGGCTCGATGTCGGCCCATTCGGCTGGCGACAGCGACTCGAAGCGGTAGAGGTCAAGGTGGGCGACATCGGGGTCGGCCGCATAGCGATGGCCGATGGTGAACGTGGGACTCGTGACACGCCCGCGTACCCCCAGAGCCTCGCAGGCGCCGCGAATGAGAACCGTCTTACCGGTGCCGAGCTCGCCGCGTACCGCAACGACGTCGCCGAGCTCGAGCGCCTGCGCGAGCACGGCCCCGACTCGTTCGGTCTCCTCGGGCGAATGTGTCGTAACCCGGAACACGAGCGAAGGGTAGAGAACGGGGTCAACGCTACTACGACTCGGCCGCAGTGCTGCCGCCGGCAGCGTCGTCCCGACCCTGGCGACCCGGTTAGAAGAGGTCGAGTTGCTCTTCCGGCGACGATGATGGTTCTTGGCCCGCAGTTCCGGTGCCACTCGCAACGGCTTCGCGCCACTCCGGCTCCTCGAGCGGGACCTCCATGGCTGGCCCAACGCTGTCCGCGGCCGGCGCATCGAGGAGCCCCGGTATACGCGCGAAGTCGGCCTCGAGCGTCTTCATCATCGATGGCGTATAGAGCGCCGCCGCCGGGTGGAACAACGGGTAAAGCGTGACGGAGCGGTCGCCCAGGGTCGCTTCGCGGGGTGTTCCGTGCACCCTCGTTATCCCATCGGGCCGTCCGGACAGTAGCTTGGTCGCAAAGTTTCCCAGAGTCGCGATCAGCCGCGGCTCGATCAACGCGACCTGCTTGAAGAGATGCTGCTCGCAGGCCTCGATCTCGCTCGGCTGCGGATCACGATTGCCTGGCGGCCGGCACTTCAGCACGTTGGCGATGTAGACGTCGGCTCGCTCGAGCCGAATGCCGGCGAGCAGCTTGTCGAGAAGCTTGCCCGCCTGGCCGACGAACGGGTACCCCTGTTTGTCCTCGTGAAAACCAGGAGCCTCGCCGACGAACATGAGCTTCGCATCCGGATCGCCGGCTCCGAACACAACCTGGGTTCGACCTTCGGCAAGCGCGCAGAGCGTGCAGGCCGATGTCTCGGCCGCAAACGCCGCGAGCGCGCTAGCCCGCTCTAGCCGGGTCTCAGCCGCAGCCACAGCCTCCGCCGCAGCACCCGCCGCCGCCCCCGGCACCACTAAACGATGGCCCGGTTTCTGCAGTGGCGCCGTGAGCGGCGAACACCGAAAGCTGCCGGGCGACCCGCGTCGCTCCACAGTCGGGGCAAGGCGGATCTCCGGCGTCGAACGAGACGAGCTCCTCGAAGCGTGCCTCGCAGGTCATGCACACGAATTCGTAGATAGGCACGGCGGTCATTCTACGCGCATACGCGGACAGGCGCCGTGATAGGGATAAACTTCGAGATGCCCGGTATCCGACGGAACTGGAGCCATGTACGAACAAGTTGTCGTGGTCGGCGCAGGACGCGCCGGAACGCCCATTGCCGCCCGCCTGGGTGAGCGGCTTCGCGTGCGCGTGACCGGGCGAGAACTCGCCCTCCACGACGCTGATCTTGTCGTTCTCTGCACACCTGACAACGCGATCAGCGAGGTAGCGGCCGCGATCGAGGAAGGGCCTTGGGTCTGTCACATCAGCGGCGCGACCCGCCTCGACGCGCTTGCTCCCCATCGAAGACGTTTCGCGGTCCATCCGCTCCAGACGTTTCGCGCCGGCCTCGGCCCTGAGCAGCTCGACGGCGCATACGCTGCGGTGACGGCCGATTCGATCGACGCCCGCGCAGCCGGCTTGGCGCTCGCAGAGCATCTCGGTCTGCAGGCCTTCGAACTCGACGACGCCGACCGTCCCCTCTACCACGCCGGCGCGACGGTCGCAGCGGGCTTCCTCGTCACGATCCAGCGCATCGCCGCGAGCCTCTTCGAGACCTCGGGAGCCCCGCCGGAGGCTCTGAATCCGCTCATGCGACGCGTCGTCGAGAACGGTTTCACCGCCACCGGCCCGCACGTACGGGGCGACCGACGAACGATCGAAGGCCACGTCGCCGCGATCGCCGATCGCCGACCCGAACTCGAGCCCGTCTACCGAACCCTGAGCGACGCGACCGACGCGCTCTCCAGCCGATGAGAATCGTCGACTCAGCTCCGGCTCTCGCCGAGGCGCTCGAACGCCCACGATCCGGCACGGCCATCGGGCTCGTGCCAACCATGGGGTCGCTCCACGACGGACACCTGTCTTTGATTCGCATGGCGGCGGCCGAGTGCTCGAACGTCGTCGCAAGCGTCTTCGTGAACCCCACGCAGTTCGGCGAGGCCCAGGACATCGATCGCTATCCGCGTCAGCTCGATCGCGACGCCGACCTGGCCGCGACCGCAGGCGCCGACCTGATCTTCGCGCCGACCGTCGACTGCATGTATCCGGACGGCTTCGAAACCTGGGTCGAGGTCACAGACACCGGGCGCGGGCTCGAGGGCGATGCGCGCCCCGGGCATTTTCGCGGTGTGGCGACCGTGTGCCTGAAGCTCTTCAATATCGTCGCACCGGACATCGTGTACTTCGGCTGGAAGGACGCGCAGCAGACAGCCGTCATCCACCGGATGATCCGCGATCTCGATCTCGCCTTGACACTGCGTCTCGGTGCGACCGTGCGCGAGCCGGACGGGCTAGCGATGAGCTCGCGAAACACGCAACTCTCTACTGAGGAGAGGGAGCGGGCGAGCCTGCTTCCTCGTGCTTTGACCGCAGGCGTCGCCGCGTACACCGCTGGTGATGACCCCTCAGATGCTGCGCTGGCCGTGCTCGCGACAGACAACGGGATCGAGGTCGACTACGTCCAGCAGATGACTGCCCACGACCACCGGCTGCTTTGCGCGGCCGTTCGCATTGGCACGACACGCTTGATCGACAATGTCATTCTGGAGGAGCCGGCATGAGCACGACGCCCGATACGAATCAATCCGAGCGAGCCCTCAGGGTGGGACTCCACGACCTCGCCCGCATGAAATCCGAGGGCGAGAAGATCGTGATGATCACGGCGTACGACTACCCGAGCGGTCGCCTCGCCGACGCTGCAGGCGTGGACGTCGTGCTCGTCGGCGACTCGGCAGCGATGACCGTGCTCGGCCACGATTCGACCGTACCGATCACGCTCGACGAGATGCTGGTGCTCGCCCAGGCGACCGTCCGAGGCGCGAAACGCCCACTGGTCATCGCCGATCTGCCATTCGGCTCATACCAGGTCTCCGACGAGAGCGCGGCACGCAGCGCCATCCGCATGGCGAAGGAGGCGTCGGTCGACATGGTGAAGATCGAGGGCGCCGGATCGATCGTCTCGCGCGTCCGGGCGATCGTCCATGCCGGCGTCGCCGTCTGCGCACACCTCGGCCTCACGCCGCAGTCCGCCACTCTGCTGGGCGGCTACCGGGCGCAGGCACGCTCGGCAGAGCAGGCTTTCCAGGCGGTTCGCGATGCGCTCGAGCTAGAGGCTGCAGGCGCATCCTTGCTCGTCCTCGAGGCCGTGCCCTCAGTGGTCGCCGAACGCATCACGAACGCGCTCTCGAT
>JAUVPB010000227.1 GCA_030598925.1 Actinomycetes bacterium | reverse complement strand
GAGTCGTTCCTCGCGAGCAAGCCGGTCATCACAACCCATGATGCGGGCGGGCCTCTCGAGGCTGTCGAGGATGGCGTCAACGGGATCGTGTGCGACGCCAACGCTACGTCGCTGCGCACGGCGTTCGACTCACTCGTCGCGGACAGCGAGCGCGCAGCACGCCTGGGGGAGCGCGGAAGGACACTGGCCCAGTCGATCACCTGGGATCGCGTGATCAGTTCCCTTGTCGGCGCATGAAGGTCGCGTACTTCTCGCCGATGCCGCCCGCGCAGACCGGGATCGCCGACTACTCGGCGCTGTTGCTCGCCGAGCTCGAGCAGCGAATCGAGGTCGTTGTCCAACGGCGCGGGAAGCGCCGATCCCCTCGCGGCACTGACCTAAACGTTTACCAGATCGGCAACAACCCGGATGCGCACGACTGGATCGTCGAGTCTCTCCGCCGTGTGCCTGGTCTCGTGGTTCTGCACGACTTCGTCCTCCACCACCTGGTAGCAGGGATGACTCTGGGCCGCGCCGACGGCCGCGGCTACATCGAGGCAATGCACAGAGAGGCAGGCGTTCCCGGGCGATTGATCGCCCGCGGAGTCGTGGACGGCGTCGTCGCCTCGCCGTGGGAAGTCTGTCCCGAACGCTTCCCACTCGTCGGCGAGATCCTTCCCTTCGCGCGTGGAATGGTCGTCCACTCCCACTACGTGGAGACCTGCCTGCGCGACGTGGGCTACCTCGGCCCGATCTGGCGCGTACCTCATCCGGCATGGCCGCTTCCCGACTCCGATCCCAACGTGGTGTCGGCTCTGCGGGGTGAGGCCGAATTCCTCGTGCTGAGCTTCGGCAACCTGAACGCCAACAAGCGTGTTCCGCAGCTGCTGCGAGCCTTCGCGCGGCTCCGGGAGGCCGTGCCGGGCGCACGGCTCCTGCTCGCCGGATCCGAGGCGCCTCAGCTCGGATTGGACGATCGGATCGCCGAGCTCGATTTGGGGGACGCCGTCACGAGGCTAGGGCGAGTCGACGAGCTCACCCTCTGGTCGCTGATGCATGCCGCCGACGTGTGCGTCGCGCTCCGGCATCCGACGATGGGCGAGACGTCGGGCGCCGTCCTGCGAGCCCTTTCGGCCGGGCTGCCGGTGGTGGTCTCCGATCAGGGCTGGTACTCGGAGCTCCCTGCTGCCGTGGCGGCGAAGGTTCCCGTCGACGCGTGGGAACACGACACGCTGGTCGCCACGTTGCAGCTCCTGGCCGAGCGCCCCGACGTTCGAGCCGCCATGTCGAGGACCGCCCGGGAGCTCATGGCCACCGAGCACAATGTTCAACGGGTTGCGGACGGGTACGTCGAGGCGATCGAAGCGCTCGCCGGCGACGAGCTCGTGCAGAGAGAGGTTGTTCACGACGTGGCTCGTGCCGCTGCCGAGGTCGGTTTCGACCCGGCCGATCCAGACGTGGCAGCGATGGCGCGCTACCTGAAGGAGCTCGGCTTGTGAGCGCCCAGGCGCAAGGCGAGCCTGCCGGAGTCGACATGCGTACGCGGCTCGCGGCGACGCCGGCCTGGGTGTGGCTGGCCGTGATCGTGATCGTTTCAGTGGTCGCTCGCTACCTGCTCGGGCGTCGCGACCCGGGCCCGTGGATCTTCGTGGACGAGCTCGTCTACTCCGAGCTCGGACGGAGCTTCGCCGACGGCTTCGAGTTCTCGCTTCGAGGCGTCTCGACGACCGCATACGGGTTCGTCTACCCGATCCTGATCGCGCCCTCGTACGCCCTGTTCGACTCGCTCGACTCCGCGTATGGCGCGGTCAAGATCACGAACGCCGCCGTCATGTCGCTGACCGCGGTTCCCGTCTATCTACTGGCACGCCGCCTGATGCGCTCGGCGCACGCCCTGGTCGCGGCGCTGCTCAGCGTCGCGATTCCGGCAATGACCTACACCGGTGTCGTGATGACCGAGAACGCCTTCTACCCGGTGTTCGCTCTCGCTCTCCTCGCGATGGTCGCCGTGCTCGAACGCCCGACGCTGCTCAACCAGGGTCTCGTCCTGGTCTCGATTGCCGTCGCGTTCCTGATCAGAGCCCAGGGACTCGCGCTCGTGCCGGCCTACATCTTCGCCATCGCGATCTTCGTACTGCTCGAATCTCGTGCGACAGCCGACAGCGTGCGAGGCGTCCTTCGCCGCCTCGCGGCGTTCTGGCCGACCTGGGCAGTGGGAGTCGGTGCGCTGCTCCTGTTCCTCGCACTGCAACTCGGGCGTGGTCAACCGCTGCGAGAGCCACTCGGGGCCTACGGTGCGGTCGCCGACGGGGACCGCTATTCGCTCACGGCCGTGTGCCGCTGGTTTCTGTACCACATCGCCGAGCTCGACCTCTGGACGGGGATCATTCCCCTCGCCGCGTTCATCCTGCTCAGCGGGGCTGCGTTCACGCGTCAGGCTCAACGGGGGGAGCGAGCCTTCGTGGCCGTGGCCGTGCCGTCGCTCTTCTTCCTCACGCTGATCGTTGCCGCGTTCGCCTCGCAGAGCCACGAGAACCGCATCGAAGAGCGCAATCTCTTCTACGTCGGATTCCTGTTGCTCGTTGCGCTCATGTGGTGGGTCGATCGCGGGCTCCCGCGGCCAAAGCGGCTCACCGCCTTCGCTCTCATCGTCGCGGCAGCGCTGCCGGGAGTGATTCCGTACGCGGAGTTCATCAATCTGAGCGCTGTGTCGGACACGTTCGGACTCCTCCCCGTGTGGGGGTTGCAGGACAGGCTGGTGTCGATCAACCAAATCCCTGCGATGGTGACCCTCGCAGCCGTTCTCGTGGCCACCCTCGCGCTCGTTCTCCCGCGCCGTGTCGCGTGGGTAGCGCCGCTCCTAATCATTGGATACTTCGCGCTCGCGCACTCACCGATCGAGAATCGAACGAATACGACAAGTGCGGCGAACCTCGCCGAGGGCGTCGGCACTCAGGTCGACTGGATCGACCGCGCGGTTGGCAAGGACGCGACCGTTGCCGCGCTGTGGACTTCGACGCTTGCAACGCAGACGATCTGGCTAAACGAGTTCTTCAATCGCAGCGTCGGACCGGTGTACTACGTCGTGGCTCCCATGCCGGGCGGCTTTGCTGAAACTGCCGTGGGAGTCGGCCCCGTCACGGGTGAGCTTCGCGACGGATCCGGCACCAACGTCGTTGCGGATTACGTGCTCGTAGACCCGCAGACGGAGATCGTTGGGACGGTGGTCGCCACCGATCCGGGTACGGGCATGCGCGTGGTTGAGGTCGGTGGCGCGGTGATCGTTGCTGAGCGAGTCACGGGCATCTTCGCCGATCGCTGGTCAGGTGCCGAGGCGATCTATACGCGATTCGCGTGTGGTGGAGGCGAGCTCGAAGTAGGCATGAGCAGCGACGCCCAGGTGCATCAATCGCTCCAGACCGTGACGGCACTCAGCAACGAGACAGAGCTCGCGAGTACGACTGTCGATCCGGCCGCGCCTGGCCCAACGCTTGTGGTGCCGCTCGTCTCGACCGATGGTGCGTGCAGCGTCCGGTTCGTGATTACGCCGACGGCTGTGCCGGCCGAGGTCACAGGGCAGCCGGACACGCGAGCTCTCGGCGTGAAGTTCGATTCTCTGCACTACCGACCGTAGACTCGAGGCGATGCCTCCGCCAGCATCAGGATCGGGCGATGCCGGCTTCCCGCCCGAGGTGTCCTCGCCCGACGTGTCCTCGCCCGAGGTCGCACCGCAGGTCGTGAAGGAGCCGCTCCGGGCTCGCCTGCGGCTCACGACGCCGCGAGCGCTCGAGATCGTCGCGCTGCTCGCGCTGTTCGGCACGGCGCTCGGGATGCGTGTCTGGCTCAACGGGAAGATCCTTGCTCCCTGGATCTACGGCGACGAGATCATCTATTCGCAACTCGCTGAGGGCTTCGCGACCGACGGCCTCGTCGAAGGCGCGCGCGAGTCGCTACGCGTTCTCGGCGCGATCGGCTACCCGCTGGTCATCTCGCCGGCCTGGCTCGTCGACGACATCCCGAACGCGTACGCCGTTGCCAAAGGCATCAACGCCGGGCTCATGACCCTGGCTGTGGTGGCGGTCTACTTCATGGCCCGCCGGCTCATGCGCTGGGAATGGGCGCTCGTAGCGGCCATCCTGTCCCTTGCGTTGCCCTTTGTCCTCTACGCGACAGCGCTGATGACCGAGAGCGGCTTCTTCATCGTCTTCGTCTTGACGATCTTTGCGCTCGTGCGAGCGCTCGAGCGGCCGACGTTGCTGCGGCAGGGTCTCGTCGTACTCGGGGTCGCCGCGGCGATCGCGACGCGCGTTCAGGGTTTCGCGCTCGCTGGGGTCGTGCTCACAAGCACGCTGCTCGTCGTTCTGTACGACTGCCTCCAGGATCGAGAGCGGGGCCTCGTCAGGTGCCTCGCCGCCGGACTCTGGCGCTTCAAGCTCTGGCTGCTCGTCGCGCCGGCT
>JAUVPB010000327.1 GCA_030598925.1 Actinomycetes bacterium | reverse complement strand
GGCGTCGACTCGGCGATGCTCCCGCATGACGTACGGCAGGCCGTATGGAACCGACTCGGGGCCGACTACCGTCCAGCCGATCTCGAGCTACTCGTCGACGAGGAGATCGGTCTCGAAGGCGTCGCCGAGGGCGTCAAGGTGCTGCTTGACGGCCGTGCCCGCGGGCGGAAGCTCGTGCGTCCGTCGGCCTAGCCCGTCGGCCTAGTCCACGTCCGCGCGGCCAGGAGCGACCTGGCGGTCGAGTCTGGGCCTACTCGTCCTCGACGACAGGCCAAGGGGGCCCGTACTCCCGGGGCGCCATGCGCTCGCGGTTGTACAACTGCTGGTGCCAATGCGGGTACGGAAGCGGGCGCGCGCTGACCTCGTCCAGCCTGCGCACCTCGTCGGGCTCGAGCCGCCAGGTAGCCGCCGCGAGGTTGTCGTCGAGCTGCTCGGCCGTGCGGGCACCGATGATCACCGACGTCACACCGCGTCGATGCAAGACGTAGTTGATCGCGACCTGCGCAACGCTCACGCCGCGTTCGGTCGCGAGCTCACGGAGAACGTCGACGATCGCGAAGGCCTGCTCCTCGTCGATGAGACCGGGCGTAGCGATCTGCTCGCGGCGTGTGCCCGTCGTGTCGGCCGCCGCGTGCTTGTACTTCCCGCTCAGCAGCCCGCCGGCGAGTGGGCTCCAGACGAGCGTGCCTAGGCCCTGATCGTCGCAAAGGGGAAGGAGCTCCCACTCGACGTCCCGGGCGATCAAGCTGTAGTACGCCTGCAGCGAGACGAACCGTGGAAGGTCACGAGCGTCGGACGTGGCGAGCGCTCGCATCAGGTGCCAGCCTGCGTAGTTGGAGCAACCGACGTAGCGGACCTTGCCCGCCCGTACCAGGCCGTCGAGCGCCTCCAGCGTTTCGTCGATAGCGGTCAACTCGTCGACGGAGTGCAGCTGATACAGGTCGATGTAGTCCGTGCCAAGCCGGCGCAGGCTCGCCTCGCAGGCTCGCTCGATGTAGTGCTTCGTCGAGCCGGCGTCGTTCGGGTCCTTCCCGATGCGGAACCCGCACTTGGATGCGATCAGGAGCTCGTCCCGCCTGCCGGCGATCGCCTGGCCGAGCACTTCCTCGGACGCGCCGAACGAGTACACGTCGGCCGTGTCTATCAGGTTGATGCCGGCGTCGACGCACCGAGCGATCAGCTCACGAGCGTCGGCGACCTGCGTCGAGCCGACCACAGCGAAGCGGCCCTTCCCGCCGAAGGTCATGGTTCCGAAGGACAGCGCCGAGACCTTCAAGCCGGTCCGGCCGAGGACGCGTGTTTCCATCATGAGTCTGGGCCGGTGAGGTTAGCGCAGTAGCCCGTCGAGCAGTGCGTCGACCTCGTCGCTGAGCGTCGGTCCGCCCGCGGGCAGTCCCGACTCGGCAGCGTCGATCGGCGTACCTTCGGCGGCGATCTCGTCGAACGTGCCTCGGATGGGCTCGACGAACCGACTGAGCTGCGCGTACAGGTGTCGATCGTCGCGAGCGAACCGCCGCACGTGGAACCGCAACGGCCACGTCACGTGCGCATAGTCCTTCGCGCGCGTGAGCGCCACGTACAGAAGTCGTAGCTCCTCGTCGAGGCCGTCGGGCTCGTTCAGCGCCATGTCTGAGGGGATGTTGCCGTCGGCAGCGTGGATGACCGTGACCGCTCTCCACTCGAGGCCCTTGGCAGAGTGGATGGTCGACAGCGTGAGGTACTCGTCGTCGAGGTGCGGTGGCCACGCGAAGTCTCCCGTGCGTTCGGGCGGATCCAGCACGAGGTCGGTGAGGAACCTCTCCCGGTCTGGCTGGCCATCCGAGCTGACGGCCAGCTGATCGAGATCAGCCAGGCGCGCCGCACTGTTCGAGTACCGGCGTGGGAAGACCGTCTCACAAAAGATACGAAGCCGCTCGATCTGAGCGCGCGCCCCGAAGTCGGCGCCACCGCTCGCGCAGTCGCCGAGCGCATCCCGCAGACGTTGCGCGTCCGTTTGCGCCGATCCAGGCAGCTTCATCGGAGCGGACAGAAACCGCGCGAGCGGGTCGCCGGGCTCGTCTGTTCCGACGCCAATCTCCTCGAGGATCCGCCGGGTGGTCG
>JAUVPB010000147.1 GCA_030598925.1 Actinomycetes bacterium | reverse complement strand
GCCGAGCCCCTGCTCGTCGGCCTCCTCCGCCGTGAAGTAGAGGAACGCTGCCAACGTCTCGCCGACGGTCTGAAAGCCCCGGGCGTGGAGGTCGCGCAGGAGATCCAGGCTCTCGGCCGCGCTGACGTGCACGGCGTAGACCACGACGCCTAGCTCCTCGCCGATCAGGGCAGCTGGGTAAAGCTGCATCGGCTCCGTCAGATTCGGACACGCCTCGTGCCAGGCCTGCAGTGGATCGTCGCGCTCGGCGCCGCGCATCCGCTCGATCAGTAGGTCGCGGACGTCGGGATCCTCCGCGTGAATGGTCGCGAACGCACGCGGTCCGGCGCCGCGAATGGCCTCGCAGCCGGCGTAGAAGAAGTCCCACGGCACGCCTTCGGCTTGCATGCCGAAGCTGACAGCTTGCGGGCCGTTGTATCCCAGGAAGAACTTGAAGGAGCGTGCACCCATCTGCGCGAGTTCCTGCACCTCGTCGAGATGCGAGCGAAGGGTCATCACCGGCGTGAGACGGAAGTCGATCAGGGAGTGCTCGTTCCCCCAGTCGAGGCCGCCGCGCATCACCTCGACGCGAGGCTCCTGGCCGAACAGCGTCGTGGTCACGAACGTGGTCATACCGCCGAGGGCGGCGTCGCGAGATTCGGTCGCGAAGTCGCTCTGCATCTTCTCGGGGCCCCAGTTGTCACCGACGCCGATGTGTCCGTGCGGATCGATGATGCCGGGGAAGATCACCCTCCCGCCGACGTCGATGTCTCGGTCTCCCTTGGGGAGCTGGGCGTCCGCGTCGACTCGGAGGATCGTCTCGCCCGTGACGGCAACTCCGCCGTTGACGATGCCCTGGGGCGTGACGACTCGTCCGTTCCGCAGGGTGAGGTCAGCCGCAGGCATCGTTGGCTCCCTCTCTAGACGGCTTCACCGAGCAGCAACGTACGAATCGCCTCCGGATCGCGGAGCAACGCGGCGAGCTTGTCGAACGCGTCGTCGATCGCGTCGGCGTACCGCTCGGCTCCGCCGAAGCTCTCGAGTGCCTCGGGCGAGATGAACTTCAGCATCAGCGCCGAGGTTCCCGGCGGCAGCCCTACGAAGTGGACGCTGATTACGCCCGCATCGCGCAGCAGCAGCATCGCGAGCGCGGCGCTTGCCTCGTACGGAACGATCGGTGCCTCGTCGAGCTCGGCCCGCTCCATTGCGAGCTCCAGGATGTCGTCGGCGAGCAGCTCGGCGATGACCTCTGTCTCGTTCAGTCGCGACCCGACCCTGCCCCGCACCGCCTCGGCGACGGTCTGCGTGACCGCAACGAGCTCTCGTACGCGCTCGGGAGTCGACTCGGCCAGCGACCGCGTCGCAGCTGGATACAGGAGCGGGCGTGCCTCGACGCCGAGCTCGAAGCCGCGTGCGCGAATCGTTGCGACGAGATCCTTGTCACCGGCGAGCACGCCGAGCCGGGGACCCTGGGTTCCATACTTGTCGAGGCCGGTCGCAGCGACGTCAACGCCCAGCTCGAGCGCCTTCGGTTGGTCGAACACCGCGGGGCCGACACGGGCGCCACCGGCGTCGTCGAGATACACCGGTATGTCGCGCGCGTGCGCGAGGTGGACGATGGCAGCGATCTGCTCGTGCGGGAGAATCTCGTACGTCACGGCGAGTCTTGTGAGCACGACGAGCGAGACGTTGTCCTCTCTGGCGAGCACCTCGCCGAACTGGTCGGCGCCCTCGGTATCGATGAGTGTTGCTCCGACGCGCGCCGCAGCCCGGGGCACCGAGGGGTGCGAGTAGCTCGCGGAGACGCCCACGACCACGTCGCCGGCCTCGACGAGCGCCAGATGCGTCGCGAGCGTCGCGCCAGTGATCCGGTTGAACAGGGCGGCGTCGTGGCGGCCGCGCTCGCCCCCCATATGCGCGAGGGCCGCGTCCTGAAACTCGTTGAAGTACAGCGCCGGCGCGAGGAAGTCGCTGGCGATCGGCAGCTCGTCGGCCCGCAGCGGCAGGCCGTGCTCGAGCCCGGAGAAATTGAACGTCTGCTCCGGTCCGCGGCGACGGATGTGACGCCAGGCCTCCTGCATCTTCTGGAAGTCGTCCTCGGTCGACGAGAGGATCGAGCCACGCGCGTAGGGCACGCCGGGAGCCCACTCGTTCCCGAACCGATCGCGCTTCGGCGCCCCTGCCTCCACATGTGCCGTGCTCATCTCACGACCTCCCGGTCATCGTCCCTCTCGGGCGGCTCGCCCGCAGGGTAGCGACGCGTCGACCGGGTCGCAGGCCTGCCTCGCGACGTAGAATGGCGGCATGTGCAGAAGCATCAAGGTACTCCGCCCGACCGACGTCACCGACGTCGAGGCGACCGAAGACGAGATCCGCGCCGCGGCGCTCCAGTACGTGCGCAAGATCTCCGGCTTCCGGAAGCCGTCGAAGGCGAACGAGGCTCTGTTCGAGCAGGCTGTCGACGAGATCGCTGCCTCCTCGCAACGGTTGCTGGACTCGCTCGTCGTCGGCCGGCACGCGGCCTAGCTCGTCGTCCCGGCGCGCCGGCGTAGGTTCGTGGGCCGACGCGCGGCTCGGCCTAGGTTCGTGGGCCGGCGCGCGGCCCACCCCCGTCGGCAGCTAACCGCCGACGTCGTACAGGCGACGGAGATTTCGCCGAAGTAGGAGTTCCTGTACCTCGGGGTCCAGCTCGAGTGCGTCGATCTGCCTGATGGCCTCTGAGAAGTCGAGGCACGGGTAGTTCGTGCCGAACATGCACTTCTCGCGGCCATCACCCTGGAGGTAGTCGAGAATCTCCGGCGCCCAGGTGCTCGGCGGATGCGTATCGCAGCCGATGTAGACGTTCTCGTTCTTCCAGGCAACGGCGACCATCTCGCGCTCCCACGGATACCCGGCGTGAATGCCGACGAGCTTCAGCTCCGGGAAGTCGACCGCGACCTGATCCACGGCCGCCGGAAAGCCAACGCTCGCGCGCGTCTTCTGGAACGCAAGGCCCACCTGGATCTGCACCGGGATGTCGAGCTCGACGCACTTCGCGTAGAGGGGATAGAACTTCGGGCTGTCGACGGCGAGCTGCAACCAGTGCGGGTAGCAGTGGGCTCCGACGAAACCGAGCTCGTTCACGCCGTACTCGAGTTTGCGGGCGCCCTCCATGATGTCCTCGGGATCGAAGCCGGCCATGCCGTACAGGCGATCCGGGTACGTGCTGCACAGCGCAGCGACGGTCTCGTACGCCACCTGCCACGTCCCCGCGACCTGAGCGGGAATGAGCGCTTTCTCGATCCCGGCGGCGTCCATCCACTCGACCAGCTCGTCGGGAGAGAACGAGCGCTCCCAGACGCCGAGCTTGACCAGCGAGTCGCGCACCTTCTCGCGCGGCGGATCGACGTATGGACCAGCCTTCACCGCGTGCGTAAAGGGGAGAACACTCAGATCGTCCGCGACGTACGTCGTCATCGACGCGCTCCTTCGTGGTTCGTTGGAGTGACTCTACTTCGACCCCTCAGATGGCCAGGGGTCCGGCGTGGCATGCTCAGGACCCTCGCCGGGAATGGGCGCGGGATTGCCCCCGGGCAGCACCAGGTGTCCGGCGTCGACGGGGATCGCCGCCCCGGTGATGTGCCGCGCGTCGTCGGAGACGAGCCACGTGACCGTGTCTGCAACGGCCTCGGCGGGCAGCGCGCCCCGGCCGCGAAGCAGGTGCCACGAGCGCGTCGCCTCGAACCACTCCTCGGGCGTCGCGTCGGGCTTGCCCGCGACGCGGTTCCAGCTGGCCGGATGAGCGTTGATCGGCGCGTCGATCACCGTGGGAAGCACGGCGTTCGAGCGAACGCCGTATGGGCCGAGCTCTAGCGCCACGGCTTTCATGAATCCGACCAGTCCGTGCTTCGCGGACACGTAGTGCGCGTAGTTCCAACCGCCCTCCACCCCGTTGATCGAGGAGTTGAAGACGATCGAGCCGGCGCACCGCTCGCGGAAGTGCGCGCTCGCCGCCTTGACCGCGCGCCAGGACCCGGTCAGGTTGACGTCGAGAATCGTGCTCCACTCCTCCTCTGAGATCTCCCACAGCGGCTTGTAGTCGACGATGCCTGCGTTCGAGACGAGGATGTCGACGCCGCCGAACTCGTCGACAGTCGCCCCGAAGGCACGATCGATCGCTACCTGGTCACGCACATCCCCTTCGAGTGCGATGCACCGCCGGCCGTGCTCTCTGACGCGATCGACGGTCTCGGCCGCGTCCGCGTCGTTGGCGAGGGAGTACTCGAGCGAATCGATGTCACGCCCGATATCGGCGATCGCGATGTCGGCGCCGTCCGCCGCGAGGCGCGCGGCGATCGCTCTTCCCTGCCCGCGCGCGCCGCCTGTGATGAACGCGACCCGCCCGTCCAATCGTCCCATGAGTTGCCTCCTCCTAGTGGCGTCGATCTACGACGGCCACCAGCGGCACCCTATCGAGGCTGCGAGGGCTACCTACGCGGCAGCGCAATGAGGACGCGCGTCGCGGTGAGCGCCCCGAGCTTGCCGAGGGCGGTCTCCACGGTCGGCTGGACGGGCGCCGTCCAGACCGTGACCGGCCTGCCTGGCTTCGCCATCGTGAGCTTCCCTGGCTTTTTCTTCCGGCCCTTCTTGGCGAGAATGACGGTCTCGGGCAGGATCGTCGAGAAGACCTTGCGATCGACGTCGTACTTCGATCCGTCGGTAGCGCGCAGGAACGTCGCCTTGATCACGAGGTGCGTACCCTCCGCGCTCTCACGTACGGCGTGAACTGTGCCCTTGAGCCGGAAGCCGATGCCCTGCGGGCCCACGTGTTTGACGACCGGGTACAGCAGCTGGCGCGCTTTTCGGAGCCACCTGTATGGCGAGACCGAGTGCCCGCGCCTCTCTTGCAGCTCGAAGTGGACGTGGTTGACGCCGCCGTTCGCGTCACCCGAATCGCCGTTGAACCCGAGCAACTCGCCTTGCTGAACGTGCTGCCCGTCCGCGAGCGTGGGTGCGTACGCGATTCCCTGCACGCAGCCGCCTTCGTTGTCGTTCTTGCTGGTCAGGTCGTTGTTGAGGTGGATGTAGGCGTAGCGCGTCCCACTATCGCCGTCGAGCCACAGCATGCAGCCGGCGCGCCAGGACGACGTCCACAACGTGACGGTGCCCGACTCCACGGCGACGACGGGCGAGCGCCACGGGCCGATGATGTCGTTCCCCTGGTGCGCGCCTTGCCCTCGCGGTGCGCCGAAGTCGTTCGTGAAGTGCGACGCGCCGACGACCGGGAAGATCAGGCGCTTCGGCACACCACTCGGCGCAAGCACGCGCGCGTCGGCAGACCCAGCTACAAGAAGCGCAATAGCTGCGACGAGAAACACGATCCCTGTGCTGCGGGAACGAAGCATTGGCAGGGCGTTACCCAGAGACCGCACCGTACCAAAGGGGTAGGAGAGGCGCGCTGATCGACCCATCACCCTCTACGTCGGCGACGCGCCCGGGAGCTTGAGCCGGAACCCTCGCCCGATCGACGGCGCGCCGTCACGCCGGGCGAAGCGGCACCGAACCAGACGTCCTCCACTACGCTCAGCTCATGCCGAGTCGCGTTCCCGCTCAGGCTCGCGTGTGGACGCACGAGCAGACAGGCACACGCACGTGGGCGACGGTTCTGATCTTCGCTCTGCTCGCCCTCGCCGCCATTGACGTGTCAACGGCTGCGGGCGCGCCGGGCGTCGGCGTCTACCGAGGCGAGGGCAGAACCGATCGCGTCGATCGATTCGAGACGTGGCTTGGCGCCGACGTCACGCATGCCGTCGACTTCCTCAAGAACGTCGGCTGGACGCCCGAGGACGCGTTCGTCGGACCCTGGTTCCGCAGCAGCTACACGCTCAGCCTGTCGGTGCCGCTCGAGCGACACCCTCCGAGCGATTGGAAGCGACTCGCGCGCCGGTTGAAGCCCGGCACGCTCGTCAGGCTGGGCTGGGAGATGAACGGGACATGGTTTCCGTGGTCGGGCGATCCGCCCGCGTTCATCCGTGGTTGGCGCCGCGCCGTGCGCTACATGAAGCAGGCCAACAACCGTCTCCTCTTTGAGTGGTCGCCGATCGCGGGCTCGGGAGATCCTCGGCCGTACTACCCGGGTGACAACTTCGTCGATGTGATCGGCCTCGACGTCTACAACACCGAAACCTGGTGGCGCTTCCGCAAACACAAGTGGGGCACGGGCTGGCACGTAGCGTTCGCCAGGAAGCACGGCAAGCGCATCAGCTTCCCCGAATGGGGACTCGTCCAGCCCGAGAGCGGCGGGCAGGGTGACAATCCGAAGTTCGTGCGGAAGATGCTCCAGTGGGCCGCGAAGCACAACGCTCTCTACCAGGCGTACTTCCAGTTCGACGCCACCGGCGGTCTCGGGCAGCACGAGTTGCGCCACTACCCGCGCAGCGAGCGCACGTACAAGCGGCAGGTGCGCGCGCTCGAGCGGGCCGGCTAGGGGAGCGCGGCCGGCGCGGGGGCCGGAGTCGGTGCTGGCGGCGCCGGCGGGGGACTGGGCGGTGCGGGCGCCGGAGCGGGCGGTGGTGGCGGACTATGCGGTGGCCCCGAGCCGCCCCAGATGTTCCCGCCCCAGACTGGCGCGTCCCAGATCGGGTTCTGCCAGGCGCCGCCGCTCGGCGTGTCATCGACCGGAGGTGCGGGAGGCTCGGCCGGCGGAACCGGGGGCGGCGCGGGCGCCGGGGCCGGAGGCGGCACGGGCGCCGGCGGCGGTGGTGCCGGAGGCGCAACCGGTTCGGGCGGAGGCTCAGGCGGCGGCTTGGGCTTCCTGCCGGGCTTCGGCTTCGGCTTTGGTTTTGGCTTCGGCGACGCCTTCGGCTTCGGCTTCGGCGGCTTTGGTTGCCCGGGTGGCTCGGCGCTCGGCTGCGGGCTCGGCGCTACGGGTGGTGGCGCGGCTTGGCTCACGGTTGCACCGCCGGTCGACGTCGAGCCGCTCGTCTCTTGCGCTGCGTCGCTCTCGGACGCCTGCGCCACGGTGTCGGCTCGCTTCGACGTCCCCGGGGGCGGCTCGACGACCGGCTCGGCCTTCGCCCGCTCCTCAGTCAGCGGCGGATCGTTGGCTGGCGAACCCGTTGACGCCGCAGCGACGTCTGAAGCCGCTCGCAG
>JAUVPB010000256.1 GCA_030598925.1 Actinomycetes bacterium | reverse complement strand
CCGACCTGCTCGATCAGGTTGTCGCGAACGAACATGCCGCCGCCCGGGATCTCGCGCCGCTCCCCGTCCATCGTGACGAGGATCTCCGCGTTCCGTGCGAGCAGCGTGCTCATCGGCGGGTCGCCGGCGATCTCCTACGCTGGCGAGCGCTCGAGTACGACCACCGGAATCTCACGGGGCGCAGCATTCTTGGCGTAGTCATCGAACGGAGGGTAGAGGTCGGCGAGCTGCCGCCAGATCGTCTCACGCTCGTCGCCAGAAGCAGTTCGCGCGCGGGCATCGAACGTCTCGTCCACGACCTGCAGCTGCACATCCGGATGCTGCGTGACGTTCTCGTACCAGCCTGGATGTTTGGGAGCGCCGCCCTTCGACCCGATCACGGCGTAGCCACCCGGAACCTCGCCGTAGATGAGTGGTAGCTGGGTCGGCTCGCCCGAGTTCCGGCCGGTCGTCGTCAAGAGCAACGTCGGAATCATTCCTTTGCCGCCAAAGGGTTCCGCGTCCCACAGGTGCCCGTCTGCGCCGTCGCTCTCGAGGTAGCGCTGCAGGTGCTCGCGTACCCAGTCGGGAAAATGGGCCGGGATCTCGATGGCCATAGGGCTCTCCTTGTTTCGGGGGCGGGTCGGGCGCGATGCTAGTTGGTTCGGGCCGAGGCGCCGCGCGAGGAGGCGCTCAGGTGTCGACGGCAGCGGGCTTGTCGACGACGAAGAAGTACCGGTTCAGGTTCAAGAAGAAGCGGCCCCGTGCTGCCAGCTCGGCGAACTCGGCGTGCCAGGCGGCTGCCTCGCGCTCGGTGACGCCCTTTCGGCCGACGACGAACCCCGCAATGATCTGCAGCGTGTGCTTCGCGTACGTGTCGTCCGTGTACTTGGGGTTGAAGAGCGGAACGACATCTTGGACCCGAATCGTGAAGCCGGCCGCTCGCAGGCTCGGGCCGAGCGTCCGGGGGAGTCTCGAGTGGACGAAATGCTCGTCCCAGGCTGCGAGCACGCGTGTCATGCGCTCCTCGTTCTCGGTGTGGATCGCGATCGAATCCCAGTCGCTGTCGACGATCACGGCGCGCCCACCCGGACGCAGTACGCGGTACAGCTCGCCGAGCGCAGCCGGAACGTCGGGGACGTACTCGTACACCTGCGTCGACACGGCCGCGTCGAACGCCTCGTCGGCGTAGCCGAGCGCGGTGGCGTCCGCCGAGCCGAATTCGACCCATGGCTGGTCCGCGCATCGAGCTCCCGACATCGCGAGCATGTCCTCGGAGGTGTCGATGCCACAGACGCGCCCGGTCGGCCCCACAATCGCGGCCAGCTCGTGCGCGAGCAGGCCCGGCCCTGACCCGATGTCCAAGACACGCTCCCCGTCAGCCACGTCGAGGAGCCCGCGAACGTGGTGGCGCTGGGCGACGACGTCGGAGGTCAGGTAGAGCGCTTCAACCTTGCGGCTGGTCTGCTCGTCAAACTCGATTCCGCCGCTCAGTTCACTGCCCTCGCGCGGCAGCCTAGCCAAACTGCTCGCCGAGGCGGTCGCGGCGCTGACTCGTCGAGTCGGCTCGTTACGATGGGCCCGTGGCCGGGCGCATCCTGTTTGCCGTCGCCGCTTTATGCGCGCTGATCTGGGCCGGGGCGGCGCTCGGGCAGACCGTCGAGGAGGAACTAGCCGAGAAATGGTCGCCCGTCCTGAAGCTCAAGGAGCAGGAGGAGATGTGCGGCCCCGGCGAGCCCTACGAGCCTATCGATGTCGACGTGCTCTTCGACAATGCTGATATCGCGTTCCGAGGCCCGTGGGACGACGTGAACCTGGTCGCCGTGGCACCGGCTGCCGACAACCTGTCGCGAGGCTTCCCCGGATATCACCTCGACTTTCCCGGCGACGCGCTCAACCCAGGCTGCACGTACGAGGAATGGGGGGAGCGACTGACTGCCGGCCAGGAGCCGACGATGTATGCGCGCGTCGTGACCGAAGAAGGTCATCCTGGCCAGCTCGCGCTCCAGTACTGGTTCTTCTACATCTACAACGACTTCAACAACAAGCACGAGGGCGACTGGGAGATGATCCAGCTCCACTTCGATGCTGCGAACGCCGACGACGCCCTGTCGCTCGAGCCGACACTCCTCGGTTACAGCCAACACGAGGGTGCGGAGAGTGCCGAGCTCGGTGACGAGAAGCTCGAGCTGATCGAGGGCACTCACCCGGTCGTCTATCCGGCGTCTGGCTCACACGCAAACTTCTTCACCTCACAGATCTTCCTAGGACGCAGTGCCGCGCAGGGCGTAGGCTGCGACGACACGAACGAGCCCTCCCGCGAGCTTCGCCCGGCTATCGCCTTGGTGCCGACCGATCCGGACGACTATCTCGCCGCGTATCCGTGGCTCGGGTTCGAGGGGCACTGGGGCGAGCTCCAGCCAGCGTTCTTCAACGGGCCGACCGGCCCGAATTCGAAGCCCCAGTGGACGAAGCCGATCTCCTGGGCGGAGGAGAGCTGGCGCGACCAGAGTTTCGCGCTCCCCGGTGGCGACACGCTGCTGCCCGAAGCGACGACGTTCTTCTGTGAGGCTGTTGGCGCCGGCTCCGCGCTCCTGACCAAGATCACCAGGGATCCGCAGAACGCGCTGTTCGTGCTGATCGGACTACTCGGCTTGCTCATCTGGGCACTGACACGCACCACCTGGACGCCCGGCGCGCCGCTGCGACTCCACCGGCGACGCGCAGTCGGCCAGGTGCTACACGCCTCCCGTCGCATGTACGGGCGCCACTTCACGGTGTTCGCCGCTATCGGCCTGGTGTTCATCCCGATCGGAATCCTTGTCGCGCTGCTTCAGGCAGGTCTGTTCCTGCTGACCGACCTCCGCGCCGTCGACGACACCGCCGGTGCGTCGAACCCGGTCGTAGCCGCCTTCGTTTTCGGGATGTCGCTGATCTTCAATCTGATCGGGCTCGCGCTCGTTCAGGCGGTCGTCTCGCGGACGATGATCACGATCGACGAGGATCGCTCGATCACGGCCTGGGGCGCCTATCGCCAGGTGTTCGTGGGCAGGCGCTTCCGCAAGCTCGTCCTCGCAGTAGCTCTCATCGCGGTCGTCGTCATGCCGCTGACGCTCACGTTCTTTCTGATCCCGGTCGGCGTCTGGATTCTCGTCCGCTGGTCATTGACCGCGCAGGCGCACGAGATCGAGGAGCTCGATGCGCGAGCCTCGATGAAGAGAAGCTCCGAGCTCGTGCGTGGGAGCTGGTGGCGGACAGGCCTGCTCGTCGCCGGGGTAGTGCTCATCGCGGCGACCATCGGGCCCCTGATCGGTGCGCTCGCGATCCTCGGCACGGACGCGGCATTCTGGGTCGCGAACCTGATCGCGGCGATGATCTACGTGTTCGCCTTCCCATTCGTCGCCATCGTCACGACGTACCTCTACTTCGACCTCCGGGTCAGCCACGCACAGGAGGTCGAGGGCTCGACGGTGCTGCCGGCAGAGGCGGCCGACGACGTCGCGCCGCAACAGGGTCTGCAGACCGAGCCCAGCTGAGCCGCCGGTCGCCCACGCGCGACCGACCTCTGCGTCGCATACGCAGCTCCTACCCTTGGTGCTCATGCTCCGTGCGAACAGGTCAGCCGAGATGCCGAAGCCGGCCGTTGCCTGGGCGGTGTACGACCTCGCGTACTCGCTGTTCACCTTCATCGTCGTCATCCGCTTCCTGCCGACCTGGATCATCGACGACCTGGGGCGCCCAGACTGGTACGTGAGCGTCACGCAGGTGGGCGTGGTCCTGT
>JAUVPB010000239.1 GCA_030598925.1 Actinomycetes bacterium | reverse complement strand
GTGAACGACGATCCGGCCCTTGGTTGTCTTGCGCACCTGCCGGTCGTACGTCACACCTGGGAGCAGGCGGAGCCTCGCCGCGTCGGCCGTGGCAGCCGTCGCGAGCAACGCCGCCGCTGCGGCTGCGACAAGAGCGAAACGCAACAAGACCCCGGCAACAGACAAGCATGCTCCTCTACGACGCGCAACCGGAACCCTCCTGCTGCTAACGCTGCCGGAGCCGATCGGCTGCGCTACCAGGTCTTGACTTCGCGATACATCGTGTCGCGCTGCACCGGCGTCTTGCCGAGCGCACGAATCGCTCGCACGAAGTCGTCGGTCGACGCCCGATGCGACGTCCCGGCCGCTGAGACGACGTTCTCTTCGATCATCACCGAGCCCATGTCGTCGGCGCCGAATGAGAGCGCCACCTGGCCGACCTTCATTCCCTGCGTCACCCAGCTCGACTGGATGTGATCGACGTTGTCGAGGTAGATCCGACTCACAGCCTGCGTCAGGAGGTAGTCGAACGACGTGGGCAGTTCGTCTGCATTGACGAGTGAGGCCAGCCGCGTCCCGTCGGGTTGGAATGTCCAGGAGATGAAGGCACGGAAACCGCGCATCTCGTCCTGAAGAGCGCGGATCTTGCGCATGTGTGAAACCCGCTCTTCGAGCGTCTCCACGTGGCCGTACATCATCGTCGCGGTTGTCGACATCCCGAGACGGTGAGCGTCTCGCATCACGCCGAGCCATTCCTCGCTCTTCGTCTTCTTCGGCGCGATAATCGTCCGGACCCGGTCGACGAGGATCTCCGCGCCGCCACCGGGTAGCGAGTCGAGCCCTGCGTTGCGGAGTCGCGTCAACGCTTCGGGAACAGTGAGCTTCGAGCGGCGCGCGATGTGCTGGACCTCCGGAGGCGACAGCGCGTGGAGGTGGATCGGGTACCGGGCCTTGATCGACTGGAATAAATCTTCGTAGTAGTCGATCGCGAGATCAGGATGGTGTCCACCCTGCATGAGGAGGGCGGTGCCACCGATCGCGAGCGTCTCCTCGATTTTCTTGAAGATGATCGGCTTTGGAAGGAGGTATCCCTCACGCCGGTCGCCAGGGCGACGGTAGAAGGCGCAGAAGTCGCAATCGGTGTGACAGATGTTCGTGTAGTTGAGGTTTCTGTCGATCACGAACGTCACCCGATCGGGATCCGTGCGACTGCCACGAAGCGCATCCGCAACCCGGCCGATGTTGACCAGGTCGCGGCTGGCAAGCAGAGTGAGCGCGTCGCGCTCGTCTATTCGCTCAAGCGCCAGCGCCTTCTCGAGGACGTCGTCGACGGCCGCGGGCAGTGTATGTCGTCCGTTCTCCACCTAGTGTCCTCAGGTTCAGAGTAGCGACGCCGCCAGGCCGGCCGCTGCGGACCGCCGGCGACGATGCCCACTAGCCTCCGTCGCTCTTTGCGATCAGCGCACTCGACCCGGTCTCCGCGAACACGAGCTCCGGGACGTGATCGAGGTCGCCTGCGCCCTGCGCGAGTTCGAGAAACGCGACGAGACCTGCTCGCTCACGAGGACCGAAGCGATAGCGAAGTTTCTCGAAGTACCGGGCGAGAAAGCCCGGCGGGTAGTCGTGGCGAGCGCTTGCCTCTCGCGCCAGCGCTTCAGGCTGTGCTCGTGCCACGCGATGCGCTTCGAGCAGTGCCGCCTCGAGCTCGCCGACGCCCTCGCGCATTGGCGCAGGCGTCGCGAAAACCGCGTAGACCATCGGAAGACCCGTGCGCTCCTGCCAGAGGCGACCGAGATCGTAGTGAGGCGTCGGGTCGTCGAAGGTCGAGCGGAGCGCTGCGTCGCCGATCAGTAGCCGGGCGTCTGCATCGTCGTCGAACGCGACCTGTTCCGCCTCCGGCAGCAGGATCCGCGCGAGCACCGTCGATGTCGCGCTCTCTGGCGTGGCGGCCAGGGTGCGGATGCGATTGAACGGCTTTGCGGAGACGATCTGAATGGAGTCGACCGCCCCCTCGGACGAGACGCAGAGACTGGGAAGCAGCAGCAGGCTTTCCGCATGGCGCGCCCACTCGATCGACGAGATGGGTGCGAGGTCGAGCTCGCCACTACAGAGCTTCGAGTTGAGATCGGTAGGGACGCCCGTGACCTCGGTCGCCGACGTCTTGAGCCGCTCGAACAACGGCGCCATGTTCACGTAGGAGATCCGGCCGAGCCGCAGCGCCCTGCTCACGGCGCACCTTCCTCGGCCGCTAGATCCGAGATCCTCGCCGCCAGGCGATCCGTCGCAGCCTCCGGAACGAGATGCCCGACGCCCTCGAGCTCGAGCACGCTCGCGTGAGGAAGCCGCGCTCGCCACCGGCTGAGCGACGAAAGCGAGAGCACCTCGTCCTCCATGCCCCAGGCAATGAGCGCAGGCTTGTCTGCCAACTGCGACAGACCAGCGTCGATCGCGTCGCCGAACGCACGGGTAGCGTCGCGTCGCGCACCCGCGACCGCCCGAGCGAAGGCGAGGATGCCGGTGCGTGAGTCCCAACTCGGATGGGGTTCCTCGTAGCCGCGAAGCTCGTCGGAGGTGAGGCGTCGGCCCGTCGCGTCAGCGCGAACGGCACGTTGTAGCGAGCGGTGGGCACCCTTCAACAGGAGGTCGCTTGCGCCGGGTGCTCGGAGGAGCGCAACACGTGCCTCCGGTGACTCGTCTAACGGATCAACAAAGGAGTTGAGGACGACGAGCGCCTTCACACGGTTCGGGTGGCGTATTGCCCAGGCGAGTCCGATCGGCCCGCCCCACTCGTGCACCACCAGGATCACGTCGCGCAGGTCGAGTCGGTCGAGCAGCGACTCGAACAGGCTGGCGTGACGATCGAGCGAGTACTCGCCCTGGCGATGGGGCTTGTCGGAGCGGCCAAAGCCGAGGTGATCGAGCGCTACCGCGCGCCGGCCGTCTCGCCGGAGGCTCACGATCAGCTTCCTGTAGAGAAACGACCAGGTCGGACTTCCATGGACCATGACGAATGGAGCCGCGTCGCTCGGCCCTTCGTCGACGTAGTGCAGGCGGACGCCGTCGGCCCAATGCCAGCGCGGCTTGTAGGGCCACAGGCCCTCGAACGACCAGTCGCGATCGTCCATCGCGTGTTGAGCGGGTGTGAGCTCGTGATCCACGGGCTTGGAAGGCGTATCCAAGCCTGTGCCGGCGATCATTGGAAGCGGTGAAGCTCGTTGTACAGCGTGTCGCGCTGGACGGGAATCCTGCCGGCCTCGCGCACGTAGCGAACGAGCTCGTCGATGCGCTGCTCGGTCTCGGTGCGGGCGCCGGCAGCATGGAAGATCTCTTCGCGAACGACAGTGCCCTGAACGTCGTTTGCCCCGAAGTGCAGGGCGATCGACGCCATGGGCATCCCCATCATGATCCAGTACGCCTTGATGTTCGGAATGTTGTCCAGCAGCAGCCGCGAAACCGCGATCATCTTCAGGTCGTCGGAGCCGGCGCTGAACGTCCAGCCACGCCGCTCAAAAACGGTGTTCTCGGGATGGAACGCGAGCGGTATGAAAGCGAGGAAGCCGCCCGTCTCGTCCTGGAGCACTCGCAGGCGTAGAAGGTGGTCGACGCGCTCTTCGTAGGTCTCCACATGACCGTAGAGAAGGGTGCAGTGCGTCGGCATACCCAGCTCGTGCGCTGCCCGGTGCGTGTGGAACCAGTTGTCGGGGTGCTCCTTGCCCGGTGCGATGAGCCCCCGCACCCTTTCGGCAAAGATCTCCGCCCCACCACCCGGGAGTGAGCCAAGACCAGCGCTCTGTAACTCACGGAGAACCTCCCCGTGCGTCAACCCGGACAGCGTCGTCATGTGGTGAATCTCGCTGGCCGTAAAGCACTTCAGATGCACGTCGGGAAGAGCGTCCTTGAGGCTGCGGACGATGTCTACGTAGTAGTCGAAATCGACGTTCGGCGCCTCACCGCCGACCATGTGGATCTCGGTGAACTGCGTGTGCTCGTGCTGTGCAACCGCGTCCTCGACAAGCTCAGCCGGCGAGTAGAGGTACGCCCCCTCCTGGCGCTCGGTGCGGGCGAATGCGCAGAACTTGCACTTGACGCGGCAGATATTGGTCTGGTTGAGATACAGGTTCTGGACGAAGTACACGT
>JAUVPB010000200.1 GCA_030598925.1 Actinomycetes bacterium | reverse complement strand
CGGCTCGGTCAGCGTGGGCTCGTTCCTGTCTCTCACCGGTCATCTCAGTCGAGGCTAGCTCTCATAGCGCGACTACCGGGCGATCGCGGTCTCACCGTCACCCAAGAGCTCGGAATGAATCGGCTCATGGAACGGGTCCTCGCTCGACGGGAGATTCTGAACGCCTAGTGGCCAGCCACTGCCAGCCGCTCGAAACGGGCGCTCCCGCGGCGAGCGCTCTCAACGACTGAGAGGCAGGATGTCGCGCACCTGAGGGACTGCGCGGAACCGTGTCTGACGCTCAGGCGAGAGCGCAGCCGCGAACTGCTCAAGTGTCTCGCGCGACAAGGTAAGCGTGGCCTCGGCGCCCGCGTCGTCGCCGATTGCCTCCAGCCTCGAGCCAAGTGCCGCACCCGTCCGCCAGATCGAGGGCGGGTGCCCGAGCCGCTGCGCCTCGACCAACGCGAGCCGGAACTCCTCGACCGCCTCCCCATCCCGTCCGAGCGAACGGAGCGCCTGGCCGAGTGTGAGCCGTGATGCGACCACGTACTTTCCTCGCCGGTACTCGTTCGCGTGTTCAATCGCTCGCTGGGCCGCATCGACCGCGTCCTTGGGTCGTCCGGCTGCGAGCTCGATCTCGGCCATCGCGCTGAGGAGCCGCGTCGTCCAGAGCCATTGGTGCCAACCCTTGCTCTCGAGAGCCGCTTCCCACAGACCCTTCCACGCGGTCTCAGCTTGTCCGATGGCGCCGACGCTCAGGTCGGACACGAGCAGGTCGATCTGCCCACTGATGGTTGGCGCGCCAAAGTTGGACATCCGACCTAGCTCGATCGCTTCCTCGTTGAGCTCGCGTCCTTTCGCCGTCTCGTATAGCTCGTGATGGGTGCCCGCCATGACGTTGAGGTGTCGGGCCGTGAGGCTGGGCCTGAGCTCCAAGTCACGCCCATCCGCGATCGTCTCGCCAAGCACCTCCAGGGCTTCTTCATGGCGACCGAGTCCGGTCAGACCGAGCCCGGCGTGTGAGCCGCCGGCCACGAGCCCATAGACGTTCGGCGCTCGACGTGCGAGCTCCTGAGCTGCGAGCGAGCGCTCGACGGCTCGCTCGTAGCTTCCGATCCAGTACTGGTGAACTCCAGCCCAAGCGAGGACCTCGGCGCGCTCCGGTTCGTACATGCCTGGAGGCCAGACCGCTAGTGCTTGCTCATCGAGCTCGACAGCTTCCTCGCCACGTCCCTCCATGCCGCTCGCGATCGCGCGTAGCCCGAGAGCGAGCGCCTTGAACTCGTCTCGGTCGAGATCTTCGGCCAGCTCAAACGCCTGCTGGAAGTAAACGGCCGATTCGTGGGCCTGCATCTGGAAGTGCGCCGCCAGGCCGCGGGCTCGCAATGCCTCGAACCTTTCGTGGCCCTCGAGAACCGGTAGGAGCTCGTCGAGTTCGTGCACCGCCGGTGCGAGATCGCTGAGCTCGGTCAGCACGACGGCCCGTCGCAGCTGAGCCGTCCGCCGCCGCGCCACCTCGTCGGCGGGCAGGAGATCCAGCACGGCCGCGTAGAGCGCCGCCGCCTCCTTCTTCGCCCAGGCTCGCTGTGCCTGCTCGGCTGCAAGCTCCAGGTACGTGACGGCCTGGCCAGTGTCGCCGGCCTGCTGCCAGTGGTGCGCGAGGGTGGCAGTGGAGCCTGCCACTCGATCCCCAGCGGCCTGCTCGATGAAACGTGCAACCGTTGCGTGCGCTTCGCGGCGCACGGCCTTCGGCAACGTCTCGTATGCCACGTCCCGGGTGAGCATGTGCTTGAAGAGGAACTCCGCATCTCCCTCGATACTCGACGTCGACTGTCTCCGGATGAAGTCGCGCCGTTCGAGCTCTTCGAGCGCCGGGTCGAGCTGATCGCCGGCGACACCGAGTGACTCCAGCGCTCCGCGCCAGAAGATCTTCCCGACGACCGAGGCGCTGAGCACAGCCGATCGTTCCACGGGAGGCAGAGCGTCGATGCGGGACGCGATGATGCTCTTGACGCTGGTAGGAAGCTCCTGGCTGGCTGCGTCGGTCTGCTCGCGCAGAGATGCGGCGAGCTCCTCGATGAAGAGGGGATTTCCCTCGGCGCGGGCCGCGATGTGGGCCGCGACCTCGGGGTCGACCCGGCCGAGCAATCGCCCCGCGAGCTGTTGACTCTCTTCGCTGGACAGAGGCTCGAGCTTGAACGAGGAAAACGACTCGAGCCCGCCTCCCCATTTCGGTCGTTCGGCGCGAAGCTCCGGGCGTGCAAGCGTCAGGAGGAGCAATGGGACGTCGCGAACCTTCTCGGCCAGATACTCGATCAGATCGAGGAGGCTGTCGTCGGCCCACTGGATGTCCTCGAATACCAGCATGGCGGGACGCGCGTCCGCCAGCGCCTCGACAAGTCTGCGCGATGACAGAAACAACACCTCGCGGTCGGCGATCGCTTCCTCGCCACCGAGGCCTGTGAGCACGGCAAGGTGGTTCGTAACGCTCTCGCGATCCGATTCGACAACCGTGGCGACCGCCTGATCGAGTTTCGTGCGACCCTCCTGAACCGAGTCGGACCGGAAGATCCCGGCAAGCTCTCTGAGCTGCTGCGCGAACGAGCCGTAGCCGACCTGCTCACCGAACGGAAGCGATCTGCCGCGGAGTGACCGAGCGCCCTGTGCCTCCACGTGCTCGATGAGCTCCGCCGCAAGCCTTGTCTTCCCAACGCCCGGCGGCCCGAAGACCGTGATGAGCTGGGGGCGACGCTCGTCTGCCACCTGCTGCCAGATGTCCCGGAGCCGGGCGAACTGCCGGTCCCGTCCGACCATCGGACCGGTGGGAGCGGGGCCCTCGGCGCCAGGAGTGAGCGCCTCGAGCGCGGGCCACGCCTGGAGGGGCGCCTCCACCCCCTTGGCGTCGAAGCTGACCGGCTCTCCGTAGCGAATCGCCGTTGAGGTCATGCTGTAGCTCTCTTTGCCGACGAGTACTCCTCCCGTCGGAGCTGCCGTCTCGAGCCGCTGGGCCATGTTCACGACGTCGCCCATGACCGTGAACTCTCGACGGCCATCGGGCCCGACCGGAGCAAACATTACGTCGCCTGTGTTCACACCAACGCGGAGCTTAAGGTGGGCGAACTCCTCGGCGTTCTCGACCGCGCATTCCTGCAGCTCGAGCGCCGCTCGAACTGCGCGCTCCGGGTCGTTCTCGTGGGCGACCGGAGCACCGAAGACCGCCATGAGTGCATCGCCGATTACCTTGTCGACAACGCCTCCGTAGGCATCAATGATCGCTCCGAGCTTGGCCATACAGGAGTCGATCATCGCCGTGACCTCCTCGGGGTCGCGGCCATGCGAGTGGCTGGTGAAGCCCGAGATGTCTGCGAAGAGGACAGTCACGAGCCGACGCTCCTTCGTGAGCGCCGCAGCTGGAGCCGGCGCCGCCAGCGCCGTGCCACAGTTCCCACAGAAACGTGAGTCGGGCGGGTTCAGATGGCCGCAGGCCGCGCAGGTGAGCTCAAGCGACTCGCCGCACGACACGCAGAACCGCTGTGTTGCGGTGTT
Source organism: Actinomycetes bacterium (assembly GCA_030598925.1). Classification (GTDB taxonomy): domain Bacteria; phylum Actinomycetota; class Thermoleophilia; order Gaiellales; family Gaiellaceae; genus JAUVPB01. Next base: position 1,659 of record JAUVPB010000200.1, on the reverse strand, counting down.
CTCGTGCCCGCAATTCCCGCAGGTCAGTGTCGCCATCGGTCACAGTCTCGCACGCACCTCTGCAGGCGGCGTCGGGCGAGGGGTGGCGTGCGATCCGTCGTCAGCGCTCAGACGCCTGTGCTTACCTCACTGTCGAGACTGACGCTTCGATCAGCTCGCGCAGCACGGCAAGGTCGACGTCGGTGAGGCGCTTGATGTAGAGGCAGGACTTGCCTGTGCGGTGCTTCCCGAGTCGCTCGAGCAGGGCGCCGCGCCGCTCGAAGCCGTCCATGATGTAGAGCGTCAGCTCACGTTTGCGTGGCGAGAAGCCGACGGCGAACCAGCTTGCCTCTCGACCGTTGGCGTAGTGATAGGAGCGTTCGCCGAACCCGACGATGCTCGACCCCCACATGGAGCCGGTATCGCCTGTGATGTCGGACATCAGCCGCCGGACCTCACGCGCGTCGTCTCGCTTCCGCTCGTCCTCCGCACTCTCGAGGAACAGGTCGACGTCGGCGTCCGTCTTGTGCGTCTTCAGCTCAGCCATGCGCGACAACCTACATGGGCGGCAGCGAAGGCATTGCCCGACGGCGCCGGCTCGGTCTGGCATGCTGGCGGGACCGGTTGACGGCGCATCGTGGCGGTGTCGACCGGCGGAGCATCACCATGAATGCGCGCCTGACATCCGTAGACGAATTGGCGACGTCGATCCCGGACGGCGCGACCGTCGCGCTACCTCGCGACTCCTCGGGCTGTGCACTCGCGGCCGTACGGGCGCTCGTCCGGAGGGGTGTCCGTGATCTGAGGCTGATCGCCGTGCCCCAGGTCGGGCTGCAGGCCGATCTCCTGATCGGTGCCGGATGCGTCAAGAGCATCGAGGCGGCGGCCGTATCGCTGGGCGAACACGGCCAGGCGCCCAGGTTTCGCACCGCAGTCGGCGATGGCTCCGTCGCGATGCTCGACTCGACCTGTCCAGCGATCCATGCCGGCTTTCAGGCGGCCGAGAAAGGGATCCCGTTCATGCCTCTGCGCGGCATCATCGGGTCCGACATTGTCACTCACCGGCCCGAGTGGAAAGTCATCGACAACCCGTTCGGCGAGGACGGCGACCCGATCCTCCTGCTCCCCGCGATTGCACCAGATGTGGCGCTGTTCCACGCGACACTCGCCGACCGCGACGGCAACGTCTGGGTCGGAACAGCGCGAGAGCTGCTGACGATGGCCCACGCCGCCCGGACGACGCTCGTTACCGTCGAGGAGATCAGCGACGAGAGTCTGCTGGCCGATCAGGCAACGGCCTCGGGGACGCTCTCGGGTCTGTACGTGACGGCGATCGCGGAGGCCGAGAACGGAGCCTGGCCGGTCGGTCTTACCGGGCGCTACCCACCGGACCACGAGCATCTGCGTGGCTACGCGCAAGCCGCCCGAACGACCGATGGATTCGAGCAGTACCTCGCCGAGTACGTCCTGGCCGGTGAGCCGGCGAGCGCGCCGTGAGCTATCGGCCCGAGGAGCTCCTGATAGCGGTCGTCGCGCGCTGGCTCGAAGGTGCCGGCCACGTCGCAGTGGGAGCCGTCTCGCCGATCCCCGGCGCCGGAGCGCTGCTCGCTCGCGTGCGCTCGGCCGGACAGATGAGGGTCTCGCTGCTTGGAAGCACGCGGTACAGCTCGTTCACGGAGG
>JAUVPB010000294.1 GCA_030598925.1 Actinomycetes bacterium | reverse complement strand
GGGACGGCGTCGCTAGCCTCGAGGTGTAGGAGATAGGCGAACGGAGGAGGCGATTCTATTTGAGTCATCCACCGGATCATGTTGTCCCCCGAGGGCTGGGGCGGAGACGTGAGGAGCCTGTCAACGTCATTGGCGCATCTCTCGAGGGGAGTGCGTAGGCAGCCCGGGCTACCGGGCAGGGCAGCAGGGCTCTAGGCGCTCGCCCCGGCAGCGGGGAGTACATGCGGACGAACCTTTCTGTGCGGGTTCGCCCCTGCCCGTCCGCGGTCGTCTGCTCGCCCAGAACAGGAGAGTTATGGAGACGATCGTGGTCGGAGTCGACGGATCCGCGGGTGCCGACGAGGCCGTCACGTTCGCTGCGCAGAAGGCACGTCTTCAAGGCGCCACGCTGAATCTGGTGATCGTCTGGCACGTTCCGACTGGCGTGTACGAGGGTGTCGGCATGGCTGTCGCCGATACTCGGGCGGAGTTCGAGCAGGATGCGAACCGCTGCTTGGAAGGGGTGGCAGAGCGGCTTGCGAGCGAGCTCGGCGGACTTACGATCGAGCGTGTTGTGCGGGAGGGACGTGCGGCCAGCGTCCTCGCTAGGGAAGCGCGCGACGCCGCGCTGCTCGCTGTCGGCTCCCGCGGGCATGGCGGGTTCGTCGGGTTGTTGATCGGTTCGGTTTCGAGTGAATGCGCACGCCACGCACGATGCCCCGTCGTAATCGTTCCTTCCGACAGCTAAACGATTCCGCATAGGCACCAGATCGTGTGCGCCGCGAAGATCGCAGTGCCGGTGACTCGCTCGACGGCTCCTTGAAGCTCCGTGCTGTCCCCCATACCCTTACCGGGCCGTCCTTAGGAACGCCGCCGCTACCCGGCGCGACGTAGCCGCGATAGACCCCTCCACGCGCGGTCTGGTTCAAGAGCCCCGGCTCCACCTCCCATCCGCGTGCGAGGCGAGGGAGCGGCTGGTTAGCCTGACCGCAGGCTCACAGCTCGAGCCGGTAGACAGGTACGAGGCGTTCTTCTTGCTCGGCTTCGATGTGCGCGGTCACCTCGACGTACTCCTCTAGCCCCGACCCCTTGAGCTTGGCCTTCAGCAGTTCGTCGACCTGATAGATACCGGACGAGTTCGTCATGGCGATCTGAATCGCGATCGGATGCTCTTCGCCATCGGTGATCGTCACGGACTCGATCGCGGTCGCCGACAGCGAGTGGATGGACATGCGGCCGCGCTCGAATGGGATTCGCGATCGGCCTTTCGCCATGTCGAGAGCGTCGGCGACCCGCACGATGCCCGACTCCAACGTCAGCGGCTGTCCGTACTCCCGATGAGAGGTGATCGCCTGGAGTACCTCGGAAGCGATAACGGTGATCTCGGGCTCTTCGTAGATGCCCTCAAGTAGCGCACGCAGCTTCGGCTGGGCCAGGAACAGACTGTTGTCCTCATGACCCTGTCGGTGAACCGCCATGCCGACGTCGTGGAGCAGTGCGCCGAGCGTGACGACCATCTCCGCGTCGTCATTCGTCATGCCGTAGTCGCGCACGACCGACGGCTCGACCTTGTGTTTCGTCAACTGGCGCAGGAGTTTGAGCGCGATGTTGGTGACCACCTGCACATGCACCCAGGAGTGGTCGTTGATCTCCAGCCGCTTGACCGCGTTGACATTGGCGACATGCCACCAGGCCTTGAGCTGGTCGTCGTCGTTTGCGCGGCTCAGGAGCTCACGCAGCTTCCGGTTGGCCCGGTGCGGCGCCTTGATCCGCATGTGGGAGACGGCCTCGCTCGGCGTTAGAAGCGTCTCCTGCTCGGGTTCGACAGCCTGCGGGGGGCCGAGCTCTTCGATCTGTTCGTCGTCGTTCATGTCCGGCACGCTAGTCCTTCCTACGCGACCTCGGCCCAGGCGCCGTACAGATCGGCGTACGAGCCGGCGGTTCCGATCAGCGCGTCATGCGTTCCCTGCTCGACGATACGGCCGTTCTCGAGTACGACGATCAGGTCAGCGCGGCGGACCTTCAACTCCAGCCCTCACGCGCTTGCGAGGCGAGGGGGCGGCTCGCTAATAGACCTCTCTTGGCGCGGCAGCTCTACTCCTTGCTGGCCGCGGTTGCGTCGTCGGTCGCGTCCTTGGCGGCGTCGGCGCCCTTGTCGATGTGATCCGAGTACTTATCGCCGGTCTTGTCATCAGCAATGTCCGCGCCCTTGTCGACCGCGTCCTTCCCCTTGTCGCCGTGCGATCCGGCCAAACTCTGCAGCTTGGTCTTGATGTCGTCGAGCATCCCCATGGGTTCTCCTCAGATGGGTGGATTCGTGAGGCAGCATAGGCACCAGTCGGGTCAAGGCCGAGAGGCGGCGCATACGTGCCCGTAGACACCTCTCAGAAGCCTCCGGTTTATCTATCCCGGCCTCGACTCCCGCCCTCACGCGCGTGTGAGACGAGAAGGCTTGCCGGTATAGACCCCTCCAGCCGAGGGCCGGCTTAAAGACGTACGCTTCGATATCGCCGCTTGCGAGCGTGCGAGGCGAGGAGGCTTGCCGGAGGAGTTCGGCGAGCGAGGCCCGTGCGGCCGTCGCCCTCATCACTCCGTGGCGGGCGGATCGCTCTCTTCCGTCTTGTCGGCGGGCGCGGGAGTAGGCTCGGCGTTCGGTTCTTCACCGCACGCACTAGCCTCGGCTCGCAGCTTCCTGGCCTCGATACGCTCGGCGCGGCGGCTCGCTTTTTCTTCGCGGCGTTCCTGCATCTTTAGCTCCCGCCGACGTTTCTGGACACTGTGACTCGATTTCGCCATAACTGATACGCCTTCCCGGTATGGGAACCAACTAGAGGGCTGGCGTCTGCTCGTTGCGGTCGGCAGCTCGGCCGTCCGACCCGCGTGCGGGGTTTAGGAGCCCGAGCTCAGGGCGACCTTCGTGGCCTGTGGGCCCTTGTCGCCCTGCCCAACCTCGAACTCCACGGTCGCGCCCTCCGCCAGGCTCTTGAATCCCTCACCGAGGATCTCGCTGTGGTGAACGAACAGATCCTTGCTGCCGTCAGCGGGCGTGATGAAGCCGTAGCCCTTGTCGTC
>JAUVPB010000145.1 GCA_030598925.1 Actinomycetes bacterium | reverse complement strand
GGGAGCTGGTCCTTGATGATCGCGAACGCGAGCGGGAAAACCGCAGCGCTCGTTCCCTGAATCGCGCGAAAGGCGATCAACGAGCCGATGTTCCACGCGAAGGTCGCGCCGATCGCGCCCACGATGAAGATGCCCAGGCTGACGAGGATGAGCTTCGCCTTGCCGTGCTGATCGCCGAGCCGCGACAGCAGCGGCGTGGTGACCGCCGCAACGAGAAGGAACCCCGTAACCGTCCACGCCGTCCAGGTGGTGCTGGTCCCCAGCTCGCGCTGGAACGTCGGCAGCGCAGGCACGACCGCCGCCTGCAGAACGGCGAACGGGAGCGCGGCCGCGGCGAGCGCAATGAGCAGCGCGCGCGGGCGGGGCGCTAGAACCTGCTTTTCGTCAGGTGGAGGCGTGGCTCAGATCCGCTCGAGCCAACCGACGATGCCGTTCCCGATCGCGCGCGGATTGTCTTCCTGGAGGAAGTGAATGGCCGGGCCGATGTCCACGGTGTCGACGTTCTTCAGGTTCTCTCCCACCCAGCCGACGACGGGCGGCGGAATGAGCGCTCCGGGCGCGCCGTGAAAGAGGATCATCGGCAGCTCGGTCTCCTGCAGCCAGGCGTTGTACTCACCCACGGCCTCGGCGACGTCCGCCGGCTCGCCCTCGATCGGAATCTCGTTCGGCCAGCGCCAGAGCGGCTTGCGGCTCTGCTCGTCGGGATAGGGCGCTCGGTATGCGTCCATCTCGGCCTCGGTCAGATCCCGATGCACCGAGCCCGGCAGCACCTTCTCGACGAAGGCGTTCTGCTTGGCGATCAGATCCCAGCCAACGTCTGAGGTGCGGAAGGCCTGGAAGATCTGGCGCGCATCGGCCGGGAAGGCGTCCCAGGTGGGCACCGACATCAGGATCGCCTCCATGAACGCGATCCCCCGCACGTTGCTCTCGTTGCGGTGCGCGTAGTGGAAGCCAAGGGCGGAGCCCCAGTCGTGGACCACGAGGATCAGGTTCTCGAGGCCGAGCGCCTCGATCGCGCCCTCGACGTACTTCACGTGATCGAAGAACCGGTACTCGATGTCGGGCTTGTCGGACTTGCCCATGCCGATCAGATCGAGCGCGATGCAACGCGCACGCTTGGACACCGGGGGGATGACGTTGCGCCACAGGTACGAGGAGGTCGGGTTGCCGTGCAGGAACAGGATCGGCGTGCCCTCGCCCTCCTCGATGTAATGGAGCTTCGACCCCTCGACCTCGACGTACTTTGACTCGAACGGGAACTCGGTCGAGATGGCTTTCGCATTGCTCATGACTACCCCTCTGGTTCGCGGCGTGCGGCGGCTACAAGCCTAGACCGCATCCGCAGCAGCCGAATCGTTCTCCCTCGCGTATCGTGCCCGTGACACTCGGTTCTCTGATCGCAGGAGGCAACACATGAAGGTCGAGCGACTCGCTGACGGGCTCGTGTTCCCAGAGGGGCCGGCTGTGCTCGATGACGGGTCGGTGGCCTTCGTCGAGACGAACGGGAGCCGCGTCTCGATCTGGCACCCGGACACCGGGGTGCGCGTCCTCGCCACGACGGGCGGCGGCCCGAACGCGTGCTGCCTCGGCTCCGACGGCAACCTCTACGTCGCGCAGAACCGCGGCATCATCGGCACCTGGCGGGCCGACGACGTCCAGCCCGGATGCATTCAACGCGTGAGCCCGGAGGGCGCGGTCGAGATCCTCGTGACGGAGATCGACGGCATCGAGCTGCGGCAACCGAACGACCTCGCGTTCGGACCCGACGGGCGGCTGTACTTCACCGATCCGGGCTACTTCGACCTCGAGAACAAGCCTGACGCGGGGAGAATCTTCGCGCTCGCGCCCGACGGCTCGGGCGATCTGATCGCCGAGCGCGAAGCCACGTACCCGAACGGAATCGTGGTCGAGCCCGACGGGTCGGTCGTGTGGTCGGAGTCCTACCCCCGGCGGCTCGTGCGGCGCCACCCGGATGGCCGGATCGACGAGCTGCCGCAACTACCGCGAGAGGACGCGGTTCCCGACGGCCTCGCGATCGGCGGCGACGGATCGCTCTACGTCGCGACACTGTTCGCGGGCGGCATCGATGTCCTCACTGCCGACGGCAGGCACCAGAGAACGCTTGACGTCGGCGCGATCAACTCGAACTGCACGTTCGCCGGGCGCTGGCTCTACATCACCGACTTCGGGTCGAACCCGATGGCCGAGCAGATCGAGGCGAACGGCGTGCTCTGGCGAGTCGAGCTCGAAACGGCAGGGCTCGAGCCGCTACGCGGTCGGCTCGTGTAGCGGAGCTAGCTCGTCGGAGCCGCCGGACTCGCGAGCAGGAGAGCAAGGAGCGCGGCGCGCTCCGGCAGGCTCGAGACCTCGACATGCTCGTCTATGGCGTGCGCGCCGTGTCCGACGGGCCCGAGCCCGTCGAGTGTCGCCGTGTGCTGGCTCGTCGTGTTGCCGTCGGAGGCGCCGCCGACCATGCCCGCCTCGGACAACTCCAGCCCGACAGCCGCACCGAGGCGAATCGCCGTCTCGGCAAGGGCGTGGTTGGCCGGGGTGCGCTCCATCGGCTGCCGTCCGAAACCGCCCTCGATGTCGAGCGACGTGCCGTCGGTCACCGCTGGCAGGCTCCTGATGGCGTCCTCCACCTCGCGAGCCTGCTCGTCGGAGACAACGCGGACGCCGACGTGCGCGACGGCCTTCGGGGCGACCACGTTGGAACGCATGCCGCCCTCGATGGTTCCGACATTGACGGTGATGCCCTGGTCGGGATCGTTGAGCGCGAAGAGTTCCTGCACCTGGTGGGACAGCTCGAGAATGGCGCTCGCCCCGCTCGTCGGGTCGCTCCCCGCATGGGCAGCGATGCCGTGGACTGTGATCGAGAAGCGCCCGGCGCCCTTGCGCGCGGTCTTGAGCCGGCCGGCAGAGCCGTACGCAGGCTCGAGCACGAACGCCCGCGAAACCAACCTCGACAACATCGTGATGTAACGCGTCGATTCAGGGCTGCCGATCTCCTCGTCGCTGTTGATCAGAACAAGCGGTTCAACGGCCGGTGTGACCTGATGCGCCGCGAGAGCGCGCAGCGCGAACAGGAGCTGGACAAGTCCGCCCTTCATGTCGTAGATGCCGGGGCCGAACGCGTGTCCGTCGCGCTGCTCGAGGGGCATCGTGTTCAGCGTTCCAACGGGCCACACGGTGTCGAGGTGGCCGACGAGCAGCTGCCTGGCTGCTCCCGGTCTTCGTTCGCGGGGGCGCGCGTAGAGATGGTCACCTACCGCCTCGCCCGGCAGCCGTCTCACACGGTAATCGAGCTTGCCGAACTCCTCGGCAAGCAGCACGTAGGCAGCCTCCTGCGAGACAGGGTCGCCAGACGGCGACTCGGCCGCGACAAGGCGTTCGAGCACCTCGACGATCTCCCCTTGACGATCGCGAAGAAAGGCGAGGATGGCGACGCCCGTCTCGTCGCCCATCGTCGCCTCAGAGACTGAAGTCGATTGAGAACGGGAAGGCATGACTGGTGGTGACGGCCCCGAAACGCCCTGGGCTCAGGTACACGAGGGGAGGCTCCGCGTGCACGAGGTCGTTGTCGTCGCGCTCGGGCGAGCGGAGCGCGTCCTCTCTGGCCGATGCGGCGACGACTCGCCCGACGATGAGGCTGTTGTCGCCGAAGCCGTCGACGATCCGCTCGAGCTCGCACTCGAGAAACACTGAGCAGCCCTCGACGAGCACGCAGTCGACGAGAGTCGCGGGCCTCGTGGCGAGCGCATCAAGGCCTGGCTTGCGCCCGTCGTCCTCACGCGCAGACGCCGCCATGCTCGTTGCTACGACTTGCTCCGGCCGGGGGAAGTTGACCGTGAACTCCTCGTGCTCCTCGATGTTGCGGTACGTCGCGTGCTTCGGGCTGCACACGAAGCCGTAGTAGTTCTGCCAGCCGAGGGGTGAAGCCATGTGCTTCGGCGCGATGTCGTGGCCGTCGTCCTCCTTCGTGGCCACGAGAACGAGCGGCGCGACCAGAAAGAACCGATCCCAGAGTGGGGCGTCGGTCCTGAGGGGCACGATCGCGGTGTCTGTCATGGCTTGCCTGAGCCTCCGCCACATTCTCGGCCAGAATAGGTCCGAGCGAATTGGTGAATCGCGGTATTCCTCTCTCGGGTTACTACCGAGGTGCAGGGCGACTCATGTAGCCAAAGTGTTGGTATGTCGAGGGAGCCTCTCGTTGCTGTCGTTGCACGCGGTCCTGGGAAGACCAATGGCGCGATGGTCGAGAAGTGGCGCAGCCTGAGTATCGACGCGTACTTGCTCACGCCCGAAGCCGCTACGGCAACGCTCAGCGACGGAGACGTGGCGCTCATGCGCTTGGACGTCCTGCAATCGCTCGACGGCATCGAGCCGGGCCTCGACGCTGTGCCGACCCTCGAGGAGAGCGGCGTCCGGATCGTCAACAGCGCCGATGCGCTCGTGCGTGCGCACGACAAGTTACGGAGCGCCCGAGCTCTGAGCGGCGCCGGCATACCTACGCCGGCGTGGACTCACTACACGGGCGACCGCGGGCTCCCGGAACTCGGGCTGCCCGCGGTCATCAAACCGCGCTACGGCTCCTGGGGTCGCGACGTCGTCCTGTGCGAGACGATCGACGACGTCGAGCGTTGCCTGAGCTGGGCACGCGAGCGACCCTGGTTTCAGCGCCACGGCGCGATGATTGAGGAGTACGTGCCCACACGCGGAGTCGACCGACGCGTGCTCGTCGCGGCGGGACGTGTCGTGGGGACGGCCGAGCGAGTGGGCGCCCGCGGCGAATGGCGCACCAACGTCTCGCTCGGTGGAACGATCCGCGCGGCCGCGCCCGCACCCGAGGCCGATGAGCTCGCACTCGCGGCGGTAGCGGCAATCGAGGCAGACTTCGTCGGCGTCGACCTGATCTGGTCGGGAACTGCATGGCTCGTGGTCGAGCTCAACGGTGCAGTCGACTTCGGCCCGCAATACTCGCTCGCAGGCAAGGACGTGTTCACTGATGTCGCGAGCGCTCTCGGAGTTCTCCGGGGCGCCCCGAACGCGACCGCGATTGAGGCGGCCCGCGCGGGATGACGCCGCACCTCTGGCTTCCGGGACAGAACTGGGCGCCGTGCCTCAGCGTAAGCGCGGGGAGCACGGTCTTCTCAAGCGTGGCGCGCATCGCACGCGATGTCGGTGAGCCAGTCGCGGTCGAGGCGATTCCCCGGGAGGACTGGGCGACTGGTGACTACGTCGCTGCGAGTGTCGACGAAGGCGCGAGCCCGCTCTCCGAGATCGAGTCCACAACCGGTCGGATGGTAGGAGTGCTAGCGAGGGACCTCCTCATCGGCGCGCTCGGCGAGCGTTACGCGACTCTGGAGACCGTCGGCAGCTGGCGAGACGTCGGAGACGATCTCCGGCTCGAGACGCTGACCCGGGCTGGTGTCCTCGGCCTGTCGACCTCTTCGGCGCCGCAGTCTCGTGCCGCTCTGATCCCGCTGGCGTACCGAGGCCACGTCACATGCAAAGGCCAGGCGGTCACGATGGGCCAGTTCGTCGAGCCGCTCCCAGAACGCAGGCTCCAAGCGCCGGTCTGCCTGATGATCGGCACCTCGATGAGCGCCGGGAAGACGTCTGCGGCGAAGGCGGTAATCCGAGCGCTGAAGCGCCACGGCTTGCGCGTGGCTGGCGCCAAGGTCACGGGAGTAGCGCGCTACAGAGAGATTCTTACGATGCTCGACGCTGGAGCGGACTGCGCCGTCGACTTCGTCGATGCCGGGCTACCGTCCACCTTCTGCGCCAAGGACACGTTTGTTCCAGCTCTGCGCACCATGCTTTCGCGCCTGGCGAGCTGCGAGCCGGACATCGCAGTGATCGAGGTCGGAGCCTCGCCACTGGAGCCCTACAACGTCGACGCCGCAGTCGCGGAGCTCGGCGACCAGGTCAAGCTCACCGTCCTCTCGGCCTCCGACCCGTTCGCCGTGGTCGGCGTCGCCGCCGCATACGGACTTGTGCCTGACGTCGTCACCGGACGTGCGACGAGCACGACTGCCGGCACCGAGCTTGCTGAACGACTCGCCGGCGTTCCCGCCCTGAACCTGCTCGACCCTCGGGCCATTCCCGCACTCGATCAGTTGCTGGTCGAAACTCTCTCTCTCGGACAGCTCGAACCATCACACACCGGCTAGTAGAGCTTCGACCTCGCTCCAGAGCCGGCCGGTCGAGGCTAGACCCGGCCCGCGAACAGACCGTCGATCTCCTGCGCGTGACGTTCGTGAATCACCTTGCGTCGCAGCTTGAGCGAGGAGGTGAGCTCGCCGGCGTCGATCGATAGCTCGTCCGGCAGGAGCGCGAACTTGCGCACGTGCTCCGCATCGCCGAGCACGTCGTTCGCCTCCTTGACGGCTTCGCGCGCGAGCTCGTCCTCGCTGCGTCCGCCGCCGAGCTTCCCGACCATCTCGCTGTCGAGCACGAGTAGCGCGCCAACGAACGGTCGGTCGTCGCCGATCGAGATCGCCTGGGCGATGAACGGTGAGCTGCAGAGGGCGTTCTCGACCTTCTGCGGCGCGACGTTCTTGCCGCCGGCCGTCACCATGATCTCCTTCTTCCGCTCGATCAGCGTGACGATCCCGTCGTCGATCGTGGCGATGTCGCCGGTGCGAAGCCAGCCGTCGTCCGTGAACGTCGCCGCGGTCGCTGCGTCGTCGCGCTCGTAGCCCGCGAACACCATGTCGCCGCGCACCAGGAGCTCGCCGTCGGGCTCGAGCCGGGTCTCGAGGCCAGCGAGCGGCGGGCCGACGGAGCCGATCCGATGCTGGCCGGGAATACCGACGCTGACGATCGACGTGCATTCGGTCATCCCGTAGCCCTCGACCAGGTCGATGCCGAGCGAGTCGAAGAAGACCCCCACGCGTTGCGGCAGCGCGGCGCCACCCGACACGGCGACGCGAACTCGCCCACCGAGGCGACCGCGGATCTTGCTCAGCACGAGCCGGTCGGCCACGGACAGCTCCGCCGAGAGCAGCGGGCCGGGCTTGCGGCCTTGCTGGCGCAGCTCACTCGCGCGGCGCGCCCGCTCGATCGCGAAGCGTCCGAGGCTGCGGCGAATAGGTGAGCCGCCCTCGACTCCTGCGAGCACGGCCGAGTGCACCTTCTCGAGCAGGCGCGGCACCGTCGGCAGGATCTGCGGCCGCACGGCCTGGGCGGCATGCGCGACCCGTGCAACGTCGGGGCAGAACGCCAGGGTGAGCCCGGCGCCTGCGGCCATCCACTCCACGAGGCGACCGTAGACGTGCGCGAGCGGCAGGAACATTAGGGCC
>JAUVPB010000263.1 GCA_030598925.1 Actinomycetes bacterium | reverse complement strand
GCGGCGGCCGGCGTCGTCATTCTCATGGCAGACTGTCCCCTCGTGACCGGCGAGGCAATCGACCGGCTCGCAGAGGCTGCGTCACCGCTCGCGCTCGCACCCGCTCAGGACGGTGGCACCAACGCGCTCGCGATGCGCCCTGGCAACCTCCTCCGACCCTCGTTCGGCGTTCCCGGGAGCAGCGCGATCACGATTGCGACCGCCCGTGAGCTCGAGCTCACGGTAAAGCTCGTTCAGGACCCGGCTTTCGCGATCGACCTCGACGATGCCCGCGACGTCGAGCGCGTACTCAGCCGCGGGCCGAATACGCGGACGGCAGCGCTTCTCTCGAGCAGCGGTGTCGCCCTCGAACCCACTCCCTAGTCGCCACCGACGGCCTCGCCGCCACCGGTTGGCGGGCCGAGCCACCGCTCCCGTCCGCGATCGATGAGCGCCCGCAGCATGCCCTGCGTGACCGTTGCCTCGGGCGTGACGCCGGCGTCAGGAAAGGCCTCGCGAGAGAGGTAGTCGAACGCTCCTGCACGTAGATGGGCAGGGCCGAGGTGCTGGTACGTGGAGCGCCGCCACGCTCGCAGCCCCGCGAGGTCGACGTGTGCGAGCACGTACTGCTCGCCGCGGTGGAGCGTCTGGGCAAGGATCCTCCCTTCCCAGTCGAACACTGCGCTGCCGCCGTTGAACTGGAACGGGACGAGATCGCCTCCCTGGTTCACGTTGATCGTGTAGACGCAGTTCTCGAGCGACCGCACCTGCGGGACGATCGTCAGCCAGTTTGTGGGCGACTCGGTCTGCCACGGGCTCGGGTATGCGTTGGCGAGCACGATGACCTCAGCGCCCTGCATCGCCAGCTCCCGGTAGCTCTCGGGAAAGAGCGCGTCGTAGCACGTGAGGCAGCCGAGCTTCCCAAGAGGCGTGTCGGCAACCGGAAACATCGGCTCGGCGTACCCCTCAATCAAATGCGGGCTCGCGAAGGTCTCGATCGGAATCCAGTTGTTGACCTTTCGGTAACGCAAGGCGAGACCGTCTGGCCCGATCAGACACGCGGTATTGAAGACGAGACCGGGGTAGTCGGGCGCGTCCTCCAGAAAGGTGCCGGTGTGCACGTAGACGTCGTGCTTTGCGGCCACGCCGGCCAGCCGCTCGAGCTCAGGCCCGTCCGTACGGATCAGAACGTCGGCCTCCTCCAGCTCTGCGCGAGTGTAGTACGGGATGCCCTGCAGGCAGAACTCGCACATCGCCACCAGCTTGACTGGAAAGCCCCAGTCCGAATAACCCGTGACCGCTCCGTCGATCAGCTCGGCGCTCCGGGCCAGGTTGGCGTCGAGCGTTGCTCGGTCTTGAGCGCTGCCGAACGCCGTCTGGATCGCGACGACCGAGTAGCGATCGTACGACGCCTCCATGCGGCGGAGCCTACAGCGCGGCTAGCCTGTCCGACCACGCGCCGATGTCTGGAGGACAGCCTTGAGCGAGAAGTATCCGCACCTTTTCAGCCCGCTTCAGATCGGGTCGATGACCGTCCGCAATCGCATCATGCAAACGGCACACGTCAAGCTGTTCACACACCGCGGCGTCGATTCCGCGCGCAACGTCGCGTACCAGGTCGAGCGGGCAAAGGGCGGTGCGGGGCTGCTGATCACCGGCAACCGACAGGTACACCCGACCTCAACGACAGGCATGCCCCGGTTCTCGTTCGCCTTCCTGGACGAGGCCAACGAGGTTGACAAGCGCATGGCGTCGGCCGTGCACAAGCACGGTGCCTGCATCGTCACGCAGATGAACCACTTCGGTATCCAAGCGCTCTCGGACGCAGCAGACGACTTCCGCGTCCTCTGGGGTCCGTCGGCCGTCAAGTCACCCGCCTACGGCGAGACCGCGAAGGCGATGGAGCACGAGGACATCGAGGAGCTGAAGCGATGGTGGGCCAACGCCGCGGTCATGTGCCGTGACAACGGTTTCGACGGTACGGAGGTGCACATCGCGCACAGCTACCTCCTGCACTCCTTCCTGTCTCCGATCTACAACAAGCGCGACGACGAGTACGGCGGCTCGTTCGAGAACCGCCTGCGGCTCACGCGCGAGGTGATCGCTGCGATCCGCGAGAAGGTCGGACGGGACTGGGTCGTTGGAGTCCGCGTCACGCTGAGCGACTTCATGCCGGGCGCGCTGACGTCTGGCGACGCCGTCATGACCGCGCGCATGCTCGAAGAGGACGGCGAGATCGACTACATCAACGTCTCCGCCGCCGGGTACCACAACGTGCACATGGCGATCCAGCCGTCCGACGTGCCGGACGGGTACCTGGTCGACCTGGCCGCCGAGGTGAAGAGCGGCGTCTCGTTACCTGTTTTCACCATCGGCGGCATCAAAGATCCGGAGCTGGCCGAGTCGCTCCTCGCCGAGGGCAAGGCCGACATGGTCGCGATGACGCGTGCCCAGATCGCCGACCCCGAGTTCGCGAACAAGGCGCGCGAGGGACGCGAGGACGAGATCTACCATTGCATTCGCGGCAACCAGGGGTGCATCGGCCGGGTCTTCAAGGGCCTCCCCATCAACTGCACGATCAACCCAGCCGCCGGCCGTGAGCAACGTTTCGGGATGGGCACGCTCACGACCACCGAGTCACGGTCGAGTTGGCTCGTGGTCGGAGGCGGGCCGGGCGGCCTGAAGGCCGCCGAGACGCTCGCCAAACGGGGTCACAGCGTGACGCTGCTAGAGAAGGACGCCCAACTCGGTGGCCAGGTCAACCTGATCCTCAAGACCCCAGGCCGAGACACGTTCACCTGGATCACGAAGGACCTACAACGCCAGCTGGAGAAGCTCGACGTCGACATGAGGCTGGGCACCGAGGCGACGGCGGACTCCGTTCGCGACTTCGGCGCCGACAACGTCGTCCTGGCGACGGGCGCGGTGCCGAGTCGAACGGGTTTCTCGATCATCAACCCGCTCGTCGACGAGCTACCCGGGACCGAGCTCGACAACGTCCTCCACGGCTGGGACGTCCTGAACGGCGCCAAGAGCGGTGAGCGAGTCGTCGTCCTCGACGACGACGGCAACCGAGCGTCAGCGGGCTTTTCCGAGGTGCTGCTCGATCAGGGCAAGCACGTACGCCTCGTCACCCGCCACAACGCGCTGTTCCCGATGACCCTCTACGGGCTCGATCTACCGCACGTGTACAACCGCGTCATGTCCAAGGGGATCGAGTACGAGCTGAACTGCTGGGCAAAGTCTTTCGACGGCTCGACGCTCACGATCTTCAACCTGTACACGGGCGAGGAATCGACGATCGAAGGCGTCGACACGCTCGTACTCGGAATCGGCCCCAAGGCCAACGACGGGCTCTACTTCGAGCTCAAGGGCACCGTCGAGAACCTCCACAGGATCGGCGACTGCGTCGCTCCGCGCAAGCTCGACCACGCGATCTACGAGGGCTACGTCGCCGGGCGCGAGCTCTTCGATCCTGACGAGCGCTACATCTACGAAGGCGAGCTCGAGGAGGACTGGGACTCGGTCCGCGTCTGATCGCTAGGCGAGCGCGGCCACGACCGAATCACCGAACTGCGCGGTCGTTGCCGTGCCACCAAGGTCCGGCGTGGGCTGCTCGCGAAGAGCGACGTCGACGGCGGCCTCGACCTGGCGAGCGTGATC
>JAUVPB010000160.1 GCA_030598925.1 Actinomycetes bacterium | reverse complement strand
CGGCGCTACCAGCAGCAGCTCGCCGACGATCAGGACCCGTCCGAACGGGCGGCGGGGCTCCGCGAATGGGGGTCAGGCGAGGCGCGCATTGCCACCGTGCGCCTGCAGGATCGCGACGGCAACGAGCGCAAGCAATTCCTCTCGGGCGAGCCACTGGTGGTGCAGTTCACGGTGGACGCTCACAGCAGGACACCGGGTCCGCAGTTCGTCGTCGAGCTCCGCGACCACGTCAATGCGCTGCTCGCGGCGTCGACCGTCGAAGCAGAGACCCTCGGCTGGGACGGCGGCGCGGGCCAGTTCGTCTTTGAGTTCGGACTCGACGCTGTTCCGCTGGTCGATGGGCGGTTCCAGATTTGTCTGGCCGTGCTGGCCTCCGGCTCGCAGCACGTCTACCACCGGGTCGACGGTGCGGCGGAGTTCATCGTCTACCCCGATCGCGACGGCGCACGGGGTCTCCTACGATTCGATCCGAGCTGGGACCGGGTGGACACCGCGTCCAGGGAGGTGGCTACGTGAGCTCACGCAGCTGTCCCGATTGGCCCACGCATCTCGAGTTGACTCCCGAGCTGCACTTCAAACACTTCGCGCTCTCCGAGGCGCAACTGCCCGGCGAGGTACTCGTCGCGCTCCCGGATGTTCCTTCGGATGCACTCGTACTGTGCGCCGATCTCGACAAGAACGTGTTCAATCGGGATCACACGGATGAGCGGGTCGCGCAGGCGCTCGTCGATTCGCACTGGCTTGCTCGTGAGGAGTGGATCGAGCGACGGGCGGCCGGCGGCTAGCCACGAGGCGCGATCCGCGGCTACACGCTGCGAATCACCGAGATTGGGACGCGACCTTCGAGCAATGCGCGACCGACGACTGCTCCCTCGAGGCGTTCCTGGGCGAGCAGCTCGAGGTCGGCGAGCGAGCGGATGCCACCCGCCGCAATGACGGGGAGCCCGCTGGCGTCGCGTACCTGCCTGAGGAGCTCGATGTCCGGCCCACCCATCGTTCCGTCCCGATCGATCGCGGTGCAGTGCAGCCGCGCAACGCCGGCATCAGCGCAGAGCCGCGCCGCTTCGCCGATCGGAATGCGACCGCCCGCCTCCCAGCCGCCAACCCTCAGCATGCTGTCGCGCGCGTCGACGGCCACGACGAGGCGTTCGCTCAGCGCGTCCGCGAACTCCTCGAGCGCATGCTCTTCGGCAAAAGCCGCGGTCCCCACGATGACGCGGGACGCGCCCGCGGCGAGGAGGGCGTTTGCGTCGGCGACCCTCCGAACGCCGCCTGAGGCCTGTATCGGTACGCCCGCAGCGGCCGCTACGAGCTCGGCGATCACATCAGGTCGTACCTGACCGTCGCGGGCGCCCTCGAGATCGACGATGTGGATCAGCGCCGGACGCTGTGCGGCAAACCGTTGCACGAGCGCGGCCGGGTTACCGGCCCGTATCGTCACCCGGTCGAATGCGCCACGGTCAAGCCGGACAGCCTCGTCGCCCAGGAGATCGACTGCGGGGAGGACGGCGAAGTCCGCCGGGAGCCGCCCCCGGGCGGAGTCAGCGCCCTTGGAATCGTGAACGAAGCCTTGCCTCTGCTCAGATGTCATGTTACCATGCTACCATGGTATTTAGCTCCCATGGCGTTGCGGCTGTCCGCGACGGCGAGCCGGGTCCGCGAGAGCGTACGAGAGCACGAGACGATGGATGACTACTCACATGACTGGCGAACGAGACATCTGGACGACGTTTTCGAGGCGATTCTCCGACTGGAGAATGTCGACGAGGCGCGACGCTTCTTCCGTGATCTTTGCACGCTCTCCGAGCTCGAGGCGATCGCGCAGCGGTGGAGTGTCGTGCGCTTGCTGGAGCAGGGGCTCCCGTATCAGGAGGTCTCGCGTCGCACCGGCGCGTCGACAACCACCGTCACACGTGTGGCGCACTGGCTCAAACGAGGAGAGGGGGGATACCGATTAGCGCTCGACCGCTTACCGAGGCCGGAGACGGCCGTCTGACGATCGCGATTCCAGCGAAGGGGCGGCTGCGTGAGCCGTCTGCACACCTGCTCGAAGTGGCGGGGCTTGGTCCCGAGCAGCCGGGCGAGCGCGCCCTCGCGTTCCCGTGCCGGAACGCGCCGGTCGACGTGCTACTCGTTCGCGCGGCCGACATCCCCGAGTACGTCCAGGATCGTGTGGTCGACTGCGGCATCACCGGTGCCGACCTCGTCAGAGAGCGGAGCGCTCAGGTGCGAGAGCTCTTGCGGCTCGATTTCGGCGGCTGCACGCTGCAGGCCGCTGTTCCGCAGGAGAGCGAAGCGACCGCGACAGGCGATCTCGCGGGCCTGCGTGTCGCCACCGTCTTCCCGCGGCTCACGCGCGAGCTGCTCGCCGAGCGCGGGATCGAGGTCGACCTGGTCGACGTGACGGGCTCTGTCGAGGTCGCGCCGCGGCTCGGCCTCGCCGACGCGATCGTCGATCTCGTGTCGAGCGGCAACACCCTCCGGACGAACGGGCTCCGTTCGCTCGGCGTGCTGTTCTCGTCAGAGGCCGTGCTGATCGGCTGCGACGAGCCGGCCGAGGACGCCGAGCAACTCGCTCGCGTCTTCAAAAGCGTCGTCGATGCGCGAACCGCGCGCTACCTGATGATGAACGCCCCCGCCGAGGCCCTGCCGGCGATCTCGGCGCTCGTCCCGGGTCGCCGCTCGCCGACGGTCATTCCGCTAAGCGAGAATGGCATGAACGCTGTTCACGTGCTCGTACCGGCAGCTGAGGTCTGGCAGCTCTTGCCGAAACTGGAGGAAGCCGGCGCGTCATCGATTCTGCTCGTACCCGTCGAGCGCATGCTCGGATAGCTGGACGTGCAAACGCTGCCTTCCTCATTCGCCGAGTACACCTGGGCCCCGTCGACGGCTGAGCTCGCGGCCCGGACGGGTCTCGACACGTCGCAGATCGTCCGGTTCGACGGCAACGTGCCGGCGTGGCCGCGCAGCTATGTGCGGCCCGGCGTAGTTGCAGCCGCGCTGGCAGAGGTCAACACGTACGCGCACGGTGGCTATCCCGAGCTGATCGAGGAGATCGCCGAGTACGCAGGCGTCGCTCCCGACAACCTTGTGCTCGCCAACGGCAGCGACGAGTTGATCCTCCTCTGCGCGAAGACGCTCGCTGGCCCCGGCGACACTGTCGCGATCGCTGACGAGCCCACGTACCCGCTGTACCGCGCCGCTGCAGGCCTTGTCGCCGCCGACGTCGGCGAAGACTCGCCGGTCGTGACGTTTCAGTGCCGTCCGAACAACCCGAGCGGCTCGCTGGAGCCATTGGATCCACGGCGGCCGCTCGTCGTCGACGAGGCCTACTACGAGTACGCGAACGACACGGCACTCGGCTCGATCGACAGCGGCGTGATCGTGCTGCGAACCTTCTCGAAGGCGTTCGGTCTTGCCGGGGCGCGTGTTGGTTATGCGATCGCCACACCGGAGGTTGCGTCCGAGTTGAGGCGTCGTCAGGTGCCACTGCCTCTCGCCGCGCCCTCGGTCGCGCTGGCCCGTGCGGCGTTGGCCGATCCGCCGGATGTTCGGCCCGAGCTCGACGAGCGAGACCGGTGCGCGGCCGCGCTCGACTCGCTTGGCCTGGAGCCGCTTCCCTCCCGCGCGAACTTCCTGTTCGTGCCGTCCGAGCGAGCTACGGAGCTCGCGGACGATTTGCTCGCCGACGGTCTCGCCGTCCGCGTTTTCGCCAACGGCTTTCGGTTCAGCGTTCGCGACCGCGAAGACGACGATCTCCTGCTGGACGCGCTCGCGCGGGCCCTCGACCGGCCCTCGCCGACCGGGCCCGTCGCGAGTCGGCGCGTGCGCCACGTTCGCGCTACAGCTGAGACGCGCGTTCGCGTGCGACTCGGCCTCGACGGCGAGAGTCGTGTGCGAGTCGAGACCGGTACCGGCATCTATGACCACTTCCTCGAGCAGCTCGGGTTCCACGGGGGATTCGACCTGGCTCTCGAGACCGTTGGCGATCTCGAGACGGGAGACCACCACACGGCGGAGGATTCGGCCATCGCGCTCGGCGAGGCATTCGACCGGGCCCTCGGTGACCGTCGCGGCATTGCGAGGTACGGCGACGCCGTCGTCCCAATGGACGACGCGCTCGCCCGGGCTGCAGTCGATCTTGGCGGCCGACCGTGGTGCGAGGTCTCGCTCGAGCACGATCCGGGCATGGCCGCCCACATGTTCCAAAGCCTGTCGCAAGCGGGTCGGCTTGGCATTCACGTTGACGCGTCGGGCGTTGACGCCCACCACGTCGCGGAAGCTGCCTTCAAGGCCGTTGGTCGTGCTCTGCGCGCGGCTGTGCGCGAGGAGGGCGACGCGCTGCCCTCGACTAAGGGAACGATCTGAGGTGCCACGGCGATGATTGATGTGGCCGTGTGTGAGTACGGTGCCGGCAACGTACGGTCGGTGACTGTCGCGCTGCGCCGCCTCGGCGTCGCGCCGATGGTGACCGAGAGCCGCGACGCGGTGCTCGCGGCTGATCTTGCGATCCTGCCGGGAGTCGGCGCGGCAGGATCGGCGATGCGCGGGCTCAGGAATCGTGGTCTCGACCAGGCGTTGATCGAGCGGGTCGAAGCAGGGCGTCCCACGCTCGGCATCTGTATTGGTCTGCAGCTCGCAGTCGAGCGATCGGAGGAGGACGAGGGTGTCGTCGGGCTCGGGCTGCTTCCCGGGCGGGCGGTGCTCATTCGCGAGGGCCGGGTGCCGCGGATCGGCTGGGCGCCCGTCGAGCCGGGAGGCGAGACCTACTACTTCGCGCACTCCTACGCCGTCGAATCGCCTGCAGCTGTCGGCTATTCGGAAGGGATCGTCGCCGAGGCCGCTCAGGGGAGCTTCGTTGGCGTGCAGTTCCACCCGGAGAAGAGCGGGAACGCTGGCAGCCGCTTTCTTCAGCGGCAGCTTGACCGGGTCGCTGTCTGGCAGGCGGCCGCCGGCGACGTCAGCGCCCTACCGACGAGCGGGTCGTAGTGCCGCTTCCGCGCCTCATTCCGTGTCTGGACGTGGCTGCCGGCCGCGTCGTCAAGGGCATCAAGTTCGAAGCGCTGCGGGACGTAGGCGATCCGGTCGAGCTTGGTGCTGCCTACTCCGACGCAGGTGCTGACGAGCTCGTATTCCTCGACGTGAAGGCCACCGTGGAGAACCGGGACTCGCTGGTCGACCTGGTCGAGCGGGTTGCAGAGCGGATCGCGATTCCGTTCACCGTTGGAGGAGGCGTGCGCGGCGTTGACGATGCCGAAAAGCTGCTTCTCGCCGGCGCCGACAAGGTTTCTGTCAACAGTGCGGCCGTCGCCGACCCGAGGCTCCTGACGCGACTCGCGGAGCTACTGGGCTCGCAGGCCGTGGTGATCGCCATTGACACCAAGGGTGGCCAGGTGTTCACGCATGCCGGCGGCCGTCAGGCCAGCCGCGAGACGGTGCAGTGGGCGATCGAGGCACAGGAGCGAGGAGCCGGCGAGATCCTCCTGACCTCCATCGACGCCGACGGAACGCGCGACGGATACGACGTCGAGATCACGAGTCGGGTCGCCGAGGCCGTCTCGATCCCGGTCATCGCCTCGGGCGGAGCCGGGAATGAGCTGCACGTGGCCGAGGCGCTGGGCGTCGCGCAGGCCGCGCTGCTTGCGTCAATCCTGCACGAGAATCCGGACCGCCTTCGTACGCTTCGTGACGAGCTATGCGCACAGGGAGTCGAGTTACGTGACGCAGCCTGAGCTACAAGCCGCGATCGTCCAGGACGCCGACAGCGGCCGTGTCCTGATGCTCGCCTGGATGAACGACGACGCGCTCGCGTTGACCCGGCAGACTGGGATCGCCCACTTCTGGAGCCGCTCGCGACAGCAACTCTGGCAGAAGGGCGAGACGTCGGGGAACACGCTCGAGGTGCTCGAGCTCATCGATGACTGCGACGGCGACGCGCTGTTGCTAAAAGTGCGCCCTGCCGGCCCCGCGTGTCACACGGGTTCCGTGTCGTGCTTCGCGTCGGAGACCTGGCGGCGTGTCGCTGACCGTGCGCTCAACCGGCCGGAGGGGTCGTACGTAGCGAGCCTGCTTGACGGTGGGATCGGCACATGCGCGCAGAAGCTTGGCGAGGAGGGCGTCGAGGCTGCGCTCGCTGCGGTGAGTGAGAGCGACGAGCGGTTGGTGTCCGAGCTCGCCGATCTGTGGTTCGCGTCATACGTCGTGCTTGCGGCACGCGGTCTCGATCCGGCAGCCGTCGAAGACGAGCTGGCGCGACGAGCCTCTCGCGCCGACGCGGAGTGAGCGGCGGACCGGCCCGCGCGGCTCACTCGAACGAGTGAGCGGGGCCGATCGGCATTTACCGATTCATTACGGATCGACGCTACTCTTGAAGCCCAGCCCCGTTCCCGAGGGCACGAATTCAGTGCTCTCCTGACTAAGGATCTCACGTGAACCGATCGCTTCGAACCCTCCTGCTTTTGGCGCTCGCTGTCGCGGCGCTCACCGCGCTCGTCCCCACGGCCAGCGGCGCTCGGACGATGTGGATCGGCTTCCAGGACGATCGCGCTTTTCGCGAGCTTCCCGATCGAACCTCTTGGCTCGGTCAAGCAGTTCAGGCCAACGCGACGATGATCCGCACGACCGT
>JAUVPB010000341.1 GCA_030598925.1 Actinomycetes bacterium | reverse complement strand
GCAGCCTCGGTCTTCCGGCGGCGCCGGGCGCGCTTCACGCGCAGCACTCCGCGAACCACTCGCGGAAGCAACAGCAGGACCAGGATCGCGAGCGCGGCGGCAGCGAGTAGCTGCCAGAGCAGTGAGGAGCGGATCTCCTCGACGAGGTCGTTGGCGGGCTCCGCGCTCGCGGGCTCCTCAACAGTCGACGTTGAAGAGGCTCCTGGCGTCTGACCCGGTAGGAGCTCGAGTCCCACTGGGCTTTCAGGCGTCGAGGCGAACAGGAGCGGCAAAGCGTCGTCGGCGGGCGCGGCAAACCGGTCTGCGCGGTATGCCTGGACCGTCGGGCGGTAGTACAGAACGATGTACGGAGCGCGATCGTACGCCCGTTGCTGCAGCTGCTTGAGTAGCTTGCTGCGCTCCGCGGCGCCCCGAGCCGAGGTGAGCCGCTCGTACAGGCGATCGTAATCGGCGTCGCAAAAGTGCGTGTCGCTCCGGCCGGCAGGTCCCGTCTCGGCGCACGTGAGGACGGAGACGACGACCGAGGGGTCGTTCTCGACATCCCAGCCCCACAGAAAGAGGTCGTAGCGACCTCGCCTGATCCTCTGGGTGAGCTCGCGGTCGGTCACAGGCGAGACGATCACGGTGACTCCGACTTCGCCGAGCGCGGTTGCGATCAGGTCGCCGAGTCGCTCCGTTTCGGGTCGAGCCAGGCGCGTGAACAAACGGAGCTCGAGCGGTGTGCCCACACGCACCTCGCGAACTCCGTCGTCATCGTGGTCGATGATTCCTGCGCGGTCGAGGAGCCGCCCAGCGCGATCGGGGTCGAACGCGAGCTCAGCCTCCGCGGTCGGCTCGGCGTGGTCGGGATGGCTCGGTGGGACGATCGTCGATCCGGCCTCCCCATACGGGCCGAGCACCGCCTGTCTGAGCGCCTCACGATCGAGCGCGGTCGCAATGGCCCGGCGGACCCGAGCCTGGCGGAGGACGACCTTGCCGTTGCCGGTCGACGAGCCGGTGTTGACGCCGAGCGAGACGAACGCCGTCGCGGGCCCCGCACGGACCTCGATCTCCGGCGTGCGCTCCAGTCGCGGAATGAACTCCGGCTCGACGTCGTCGGCAACGTCGATCTCCGCTGCCTCGAGAGCCGCGATCATGCTGTCTTGCGAATCGAAGAAGCGGAACTCCACGGTGTCGACGACAGGCTTCCCGCGCCAGTGCTTCTTCCGCGCTGTCAATACGAGCGTGTCTCCGTCTGGCCCGTCCGTAGTGAAGGGGCCCGAGCCGATCGGCGGCTCGTTCGCGAAGTCTGCGACATCTTCGCTCTGAACGGTGCGCCACACGTGCCTCGGCAGCATCGGGATGGGAAGTGGCGGCGGCGTACGAGCGGGCCTTGCTAGTTGAATGCCCACCCGTAGGCGCGCGAAACGATCGATTCGCGTGACCTGGTCCAGCCAGCGTGAGAATCGGTTCCGCGGGCCAGTCTTGATTCGCCTGAGAGTGTGTACGACATCCCGGGCAGTCACGGGGGCGCCGTCCGACCAGCGGGCGCCGGCGCGGATATCCAAGAGCCACAGGCGTCCGTCGTTCGACCGTGTCCATTTGTGTACGAGCGCGGGCAGCGGTTTCCCGGTCCCGCCAACCGGCAGCAACTCGTCGTAGAGGACGGACGTAAGTGCTCGGCCGAGGCGGTTCTTGGTTACGAGCGGATTGAGCGAGTCCGGCCGGGTTGCTGCGCCGACCCGCAGCGTGGTCTTGCCCCGTTGCTCGGGCGGAGCCTGCTGCGT
>JAUVPB010000067.1 GCA_030598925.1 Actinomycetes bacterium | reverse complement strand
TGGAATCCCTTGACCGGATAGAGCTCGAAGAAGATCGCGGGAACGATGATCCACGACAGCAGCAACGTCTCACGCCAGCTCTTTCGCTTCCACAGGACGACTAGGCCCACTACGGCTGACGCAACGACGAGGTAGCCGACGGCTCTGGGGACCTCGCTCGGGTAGAAGAGGAGGCTGTGGTTCGGGCGGCGGAAAAGCTGCCATGCGAGGTAGTTGCCGCCCGACTCCGCGTTGCCGGCGAGTGCCGTCGCGAGCGGGTAGGAAATCATCATCAAGCCCATGACCGCAGTAGCTCCGACGAGGTGTCGGATTCGCACCTTGATCTCCGGCGAAAGCGCGAAGAAGACGTAGATCGAGCCCACGAACAGGATCCCCGCTTCCTTGGAGAGGAAGGTCAGGCCCACGGCACCCGCGGTCGCGTACAGCCAGGCCGGTCGTTGGGTGATGGAGTAACGAACGAGGAGGTACAGCGCGAGCGTCGCGAACAGCGCCATGGGCGCGTCGAGAAGCACCTGCCGGCTGACGAGAACGTGGTACGGCATGACGGCCATGACCGCGGCCGCAATAAGCCCGACGCGGCGGGTGTACGCCAGACTCCCGACCCGATATGTCAGGTAAACGGTGAGGAGGCCGATTGCGACGGTGATGTACCGCGCGAACAGGTCGAACCCACCGAAGTAGAAGCCGAACGAGAGCGCGGTTTGAAAGAGAAGTGGGTGCGCCCGGAACGTCGGGAAGAACTGCGACAGCTCAGGGTGTCCCGCAATCGACGCGCCCTGGCCCGCGTACACCGCCTCGTCGCTGTTGTAGCCGTACCTGTTCAGCGCCCAGAGCCGCACAAAGGCGCCCAGCGCCAAGACCGCCGTCAGGGCGACAGCGGTGACCATTGACTCGGAGGTCGCGAGTGAACCGAGTCTTGAGCGCCACGGTCGGGCTTCGGGGCCGGGATCGGCTGTCTGCGTCGGCTCCCGGACGCGGAAAGACGCAACGTCGACCTGTCCAGCGGCGCTGTGTTCGGAGATGCCGGGGGGAGTCAGCTTGATATCGAGTTCCCTTTCGTGTGTTCTAGAAGCGCGAAATGACAGCCGGGGCGAGGCGCCGCTGACGGCTCGCTCGGGCGGCGACGTCTTCCGCGTCACGCTGCCCGCGGCCGCTGGAAACGCGGTCGCTGCGGGCACAGCGCGGTCAATCGCTCACCTTGCGGGACGCCTCCCCGAAGTGCACCTCCGCGTTTGTGCCGGCAGCTCTTCGGAGATGCGGCTGCTCCGGCACGGTGACGTCCTGTGATGGGTCTGAGACATGTTGTTTCTTGTCTTCATCGGTAACGAGCCGGAGTTCCGCAACCATCGTCGGGAGGTATTGCCACCAGTCGCGCTGCTGACGCCGGAGAATGCTTGCCGGCAGGCGCTCGACCGCAGAGGAGATGATCTCCCGCTCGGCATGGTGGAGGTCCGAGCTGCCCGTGCCGTGTAACGACGAAGCGATCGTCGGGTATGGCGGGAAGCCATACGCGTCCTCGGTGTTGCTGATCAGCAGATCGGTGATCTCCTGTCCGGCCAGCTCGAGCTCTTCGTCTTTGTCGGCCCTCTCGATCACCACGACGCCCGCGAGTGTTGCTTCCTCGACGCAGTTCACCGAGGGCACGAGCTTTTCCACGTGGTATTTGGGCGGTGGCACGATGATCTGAAGGGTGGCGTTGATCGAGGCCACCGGAAGTCTGAGCTTGGCCAGAATGAACGCGAACGAGCGGCCCGATTTCGAATGAATGCGGCTCTGGAGCGGAAGCCCGAGCCGCTGGGTGCGCGTGAGGTTCGGCGTCTTGACCGCACCAACCGTGTGCTTGCTTACCGTGAGCGGTTTCGGGTACGTCAAGACCTTGCCATCTGGTGTGAGCAGGGTCAGGTCATCGGAGATGAAGTCGCACGGGAAGTTGTCGAGCGCCTTGAGGATGGTCGTCGTCTTGCCCGTGTCGGTTCGCGCCGTCACGAATACGGCTTTGCCGTCGAAGGCGACGCACGCAGCGTGCACCAACGCGTAGCCACGATCGACGATTCGCCACCGAAGAACTGGTTCGACGATGTTCGTGTAGAGAACGTGAGGCGACGCTCCGACCAGTCGCGAGGCAGCGATCTCGGTCGTGCGGCCTTTCCGTATCTGAACTGCGAAACCGATCCGGCCGAGACCATCGTCGTACTCGATGCGTCGTGTTGTGAGCGTGAGATCAGCCGCCGTATCCTCTGCCGTGTCGGCCAGCTGCCCCACACTGACGTCGACGTCTGGCGGGCCGTCGAGCTCAGCGACGCTGAAGCGAGCGAGCTCGGGGAGCGCCACCTCCGACGTGACCGTGACGATCCCATGGACGTCATAGTCAAACCGGTCCTGGCCGGCGCCGCGCGGTTGCCAGATCCAGCCGTCAGCGATGAAGAATCGCGCAAGCGTGAGTGACACCAGCGAGATGAAGTTCGCGATCAGCGCGTTGAGACCGATACCGCTGACGAGGCCGAAGAGCAACAAGCCGCGAGCCACGAACGAAAGGTTGTTCAGTACGAAGTAGAGGACCACGCGCTTGGTGGTCCCGCGCCGAAAGCTGCGGTGACGAAATACCCAGCGATCGGTTAACAGGAACAGCCAGATCGTTGAGCCCTGCGTTGCTATCAACGCCGCGACCAGGTACTGGATATCCAGCGCGATCAGCCCTGCGAAGAGCGCCATGTTGACGACGATCCCCGTAGCACCGACAGCGGCGAACTTCGTAAACAGCACGGGCCGTCCGCCGACGCGGAGTCGTGCGAGTTGCGACAGGTAGGTCAAGCCTTCGCGGAGTCCGGCCTTGCTTTCGCCGGCATGCCGGTTGCCGAACTCGAATGGGACCTCGGCCGTGCGCATTGGCTTGCTTCTCGCGAGGATCTCGAGCTGGATCTTGAAGCCGCGCGGTCGCAGCTTGTCGAGAGCCACGGCGTCGCGCCGCACGAGAAAGAATCCGCTGAGCGGATCGCTATTCCCACGGAGGCGGCGCGGGAACGCCAAGCGCGTCGCGGACGTGAGCGCGCGCGAAACCAGCGAACGGCTCCAGCTCAGCCCGTCGGTCTCCTTCTGTGTTGCGTAACGGCTTGCCACGACGATGTCTGCGTCGCTCTGGGTTGCCTGCTCCCTCAGCTCGCGAATCAGCTCGGGAGGGTGCTGGAGATCGCCGTCCATGACGCAAAGCCACGGCGCCTGCGAGGCGCTGAAGCCAGCGAGGACCGCGCCGCCGAGACCGCCGACGCGCTCGTCGGGAGTACGGTGGATCAAACGGATCGTGAGCGGTGACGCCTCGCTCGCTGCCGCGACGGCATCGGGTGTGTCATCGCTCGAGTCGTCGACGAAGATGATCTCGACGCCGTCGAGGTCGTCACGAAACGTGTCCTCGAGTCGCTCAACGAGTGGCGCTACGTTGCCGGCCTCGTTTCGGGTCGGCACCACGACTGAGAGTCGGATGTCCGCGCTCGGCTCCGGTGCCTCTTCGAGCAGAGCGATGGCGCCGTTTGCATCCCGCAAACGTTCACCTTGAACTGGCCGCATTTGCCTGCGCTTGTACACGCAACCCCCCCAGGTCACTCGGTTCACTACTGACTCCAAGCAGGTGAGCTGCCGCGTAGTGCCGCATCGCTGCCTCCCACCTACATCAAGAGCATGATGGATCAAGGACGGATCGTCAACCCACCCGGTTCGACTGTAGGTAACGGTGTACGGGATCGACCGTAGAGTGGGCCAATAGCATCAGGATGAGTGGTGCGGCGCGCGCTCGCGAGCGTGCGAGCTGCACGGGATTCGTCCCTTCACAGCGATCTCGAAGGCCATCTCTTGCCGGCGTCCTGGGCGGCCTGCCGCGCTCGCGGCTCTTGCGTGAGCGGGTCTAGACTCGTACGCTCGTGCGATGTCTGACTCTGCCTCGGCTGAGCCGCGTATCGGCAGTGAGATTGCTGGGTATCGGGTTGAGCGTTTGCTTGGTCGGGGTGGGATGTCGGTCGTGTATCTCGCGCACGATCCAAGGTTGGACAGGCGGGTGGCGTTGAAGTTGCTCGCGCCGGAACTGGCGGAGGATGAGCGGTTTCGTGAGCGGTTCTTGCGGGAGTCGAAGCTGGCGGCGTCGTTGGATCATCCGAACGTGATCCCGGTCCATGAGGCGGGTGAGGCGGACGGCGTGTTGTTCATCGCGATGCGTTTCGTGGAGGGCGGCGATCTCGCGGAGCGGCCCGCTCGCGATGGATGGTTGGAGCCGGCGGAGGCGGTGTCGATTCTGGATCGTGGCGGAGGCTCTGGACGCCGCGCATAGGCGTGGGTTGGTGCATCGGGATGTGAAGCCTGGGAACGTGTTGTTGTCGGATGAGGGGCACGTGTATCTGTCGGATTTCGGCTTGACGCGTCGTACGGAGGAGACGGCTGCGTTGACGGAGTCGGGCGAGTTTGTTGGCACGTTGGACTACGTGGCCCCGGAGCAGATCGAGAACCTGGCCGTGGCTGGGGCGGCGGATGCGTATGCGCTGTCCTGTGTGTTCTTCCAATGTTTGACGGGAGAGGTCCCGTTTCGGGCTGACACGAACGTGGGGGTGCTGTGGTCGCACCTGGAGGACGAGCCGCCATCCGCGAGCGAGACGAATCCGGAGCTTCCATCGGCGATCGACGGGGTGCTCGTGCGGGGGATGGCGAAGGAGCCTGGGGATCGGTACGCGACGTGCGGCGAGCTGGCGCAGGGCGCGCGCTCGGCGCTGGACTTGTCGGGCGAGCTGACGGCTCCGGCCGTGGCGCCGCGGCGCGGCCGAGCCCGGCTGCTGACCGGTGTGGCAGCGCTCGCGGCCGTTGTTGTCGCTGCGGTGCTAGCGGTCGTGTTCTTGACCGGTGGTGGGGCCGACGCGGCCGTGGGGGAGGAGTGGACGCGCGTTCCGGGCTCTGAGGCGGTGTTCGGTGGCGTCAGCGGTGTCCAGCGGATGGAGGCGATTGCGTCGGATGGCGAGCAGTTGGTGGCTGTCGGCTGGGACGACTCGAGCGGTGATGCCGATGCGGCCGTCTGGCTCTCGCCCGATGGGGAGAGCTGGGCTCGTGTCGAGCCGGGAGCTGCGGCGTTGGGTGGTACCGACAGTCAGATCATGCGGGACGTGACGGCTAGCGAGGGCGGGTTCGTCGCGGTGGGAACGCAACAAGTGGAGGGTTTCAGGACGGACGCCGTCGTGTGGCTCTCGGTCGACGGGCAGGTGTGGGAGCGCGTCTCCGATGCGGGCCCCGGTGTCAACCCGGACAGAGCGTGCGTGACCTCGGAGCTGGACAGAACCAGATTCCAGGCCGAAGATGAGGCGCCCGCGACAAACGCGATCAAGGCCGTCGTCGCTGGGTCGAGGGGGCTACTCGCTGTCGGTTTCGGCGGCTGTGAGGGGGAGCTCCAGGCGCCGACGGTCTGGGCGTCCAACGACGCGAGAACATGGGAGCGGACTCATCTCGAGGGCGAGGGCTCGATGAACGGGCTTGTCGAGGGCGACGGGCTGTTCGTTGCCGTGGGCGTCGAGAACAGGAACGCGGCGGTCTGGGTCTCGACCGACGCCGGCGAGTGGGATCGAGTGCCTTCCCAGGAGTCGCTGGGCGGGTCGTCACCTGAGGTTTTCGTCGAGATGAACGCGGTGGTCGCGGTTGAGACTGGGTTCGTTGCCGTCGGCTCGCGCGGGTCTACTTCGAGCACGAGCAACCTCGACCCGGCCGATCCGTTCAGTGACCCCAGTTTCGACGCGCCGTTCCTCGACGACGTCGACGCGGCCGTCTGGACGTCCGCAGACGGGCTGACCTGGACCCGGATCGAGGACCCCGTCGATGTTCTGGGTGGCGAGGGCACGCAGACGATGAGCGACATCGTCGTTGCCGACGACGGGCTCGTCGCCGTCGGGTTCCGCGAGACCGATGGCGATCAGGCGGCCGCCGTCTGGCTCTCGGACGATGGCAGCGAGTGGCGCCTGGCCAGCGACCCGACAGGCGCGCTGCAGGCGCCGGACGATCAGTTCCTCAGAGGTGCCGTCGCGGGCGGACCTGGCGTGGTGGCCGTCGGAGGCGACGGCACGCTCTTCGACATCGACGCTGCCGTCTGGACATCGCCCTAGCGCCTGGCCGTCCGACCGGACGCTGGGTGGGTAGCCGCCGTGGCTCTCGTTCTCGGACTCCTAGCTCGCGCCTGAACTAGGATTGCGGCCCGTCAACGCCCCCGGCGCGAGGGAAGGAGCCGACATCGAAGCGAGAGCCCTGTGGATACCCAGCGCAGGTCTGGCTGAGCTGAGGCCCGACGAGGCGCGCGACCCGGGAGCACAAGAGATCCGCGTGAGGGCCATCGCCTCGGGCATCAGCAGCGGCACCGAGATGCTCCTCTACCACGGCCTCGGCCCGGCGGGGCAGGCGATGACGCCATCGACCTGCGAGGGAAGCTGGGCACTGCCGGTCAAGTACGGCTACCAGAGCGTCGGTCGCGTGGTCGACGCTGGGGTCGACTCCGGCTACGCAGAGGGCGAGCTCGTGTTCTGCCGCTATCCCCATCAGGACGTCTACACGATCGACGCGACCGATCCCGAGCTCGTGTTCCGGATACCCGAGTTCGATCCGCCCGAGCTCGGTGTCCTCGGCAACAACGCCGACGTCGCGCTGACCGCGCTGCTCGACGTGCCGGTACGGCTCGGCGATGTCGTCGTGGTCGTGGGGCTCGGGATCATCGGCATGTTCTGCTCGGTGCTCGCGCGTCGTACGGCGGGAAGGCTTGTCGTCGTCGATCCGTTCGAGTACCGGCGTGAGATCGCGCTCAGGCTCGGCGCCGACGTCGCCGTGCACCCCGACGACGCGATCGAGGCCGTTCAGGCCGCGAGCGACGGGCGGGGCAGTGACGTCAGCATCGAAGCGAGCGGAGCGCCATCGGGCCTTCAGCTCGCCATCGACTGCAGCGGGCTCGAGGCCAACGTCACCGTCGTTGGCTGGTACGGCAACAAGCAGGTGCCGCTCGTGCTCGCCCCGCAGTTCTACTCCCAGCGACTGAGTCTGGTCAGCTCGAGCGTGCTCTACGCCGGGCAGGGCCTTCAGGCCCGCTGGGACCTCGGTCGCAAGCTCCGTGCGGCGCTCGAGCTCTTGCCGAGCATGCACCCGGAGGAGATGATCAGCCATCGCATCCCCTTCGACGATGCCCCCGAGGCGTTCCGCCTGCTCGACGAGCACCTCGACGAGACACTCGCGGTGATCTTCACGTATGACTGAGCGCACGGATGGAACGAGGTGGACGCGGTGATCGCTGACGCGCACGTGCACCTCGACGCCTACTCGCCGGACGAGCTGCGAGATGTGCTCTCCGAGGCTGCGTCGAGCGGAGTCGAGTTGATCGTCACCGTCGGCATGGACGCCGCGTCGTCTGCCGCCGGGCTTGCGATCGCGCAGTCGGAACCGAACGTCTATGCGGCTGTCGGCCTGCACCCCTGGAACGCGCAGGACTACCCGAGCGGCGCGCCGATCGGCGAGTTGCGCGAGCTGGCCACGCGTCCGAAGGTCGTCGCCATTGGCGAGATCGGGCTCGACTTCCTCAACAACCTGTTCCTGGACCTCTCCTACGACGATCCCGACCTCCGCGCCACCCAGGAGCGGGTGTTTCGTGAGCAGCTTCGCCTCGCAGTCGAGCTCGAGCTGCCGGTCATCGTGCACAGCCGGGGCGGCGCGCACGAGACCACAGCCCGGGTGCTCGAAGAGGAAGGCGTCGCCTGCGTCGGCGGCTGCATCCAGTTCTTCGAAGGAACGCCCGACGACGTGGCGCGATACGTTGCTCTCGGGTTCACGTTCACGGTCGGCTCGAGCGTGACGTTCGCGGATCCTGGCGGCTGGTGCGAGACCGTCCGGGCGGTTCCCGGCGACGCGTTGCTGTTGGAAACCGACGCGCCGTACCTCCCGTACGCGGGTCGGGAGCCCGCGCGGAGCACGCCGGCCGACGTGCGGAGGATCGGAGAGACCGTGGCTCAGCTGCGCGGGGTCGACGCGACCGAGGTGTTCAGCGCGAGCATCACGAATCTTCGGCGAGCGCTGCCGAGAATCGGCGCGGCTGGCTAGCGCGCGCGGGTCATGAGCGCCAATTCCGAGAGCTACGATTGGGTTGCGACCGGTGACCTCGTCCTGCCCGAGCGCATCGTCGAGAACGGCTCGATCGCGGTCGCCGACGGGAGGATCGCCGCGATCTTCGAGGCCGGCGAGCGGCCCGCGGCAAGGCAGGCCCGCGACTACTCGGGCAGGTTGATCGTGCCGGGGCTGGTTGACACGCACGTGCACGCGGGAAGCTTCCTCGAGGAGGGAATCGGGCGCACGACGCGCGCGGCCGCGGCGGGCGGCGTCACGACGATCGTCGACATGCCTTTCGATAAAGGGGCGCCCGTCATGGGCGCCGAGCGTCTGGAGGCGAAGATCGCCACCGTTCGCGAAGAGGCGGTCGTCGACGTCGGCCTCTACGGCAGCATGCCGAAGGTCGACGGGGTCGGCGCGCTCGACGAGCTCGTCGAGCGCGGCGTGTGCGCGTTCAAGTTCTCGCTGTACGAGTACGACCCCGATCGCTTTCCGCGCATTCCCGACGGTGACCTGCTGGCAGCGTTCGAGAAGCTCGCGCCGACGGGCGTCCCGATCGTGCTGCACAACGAGCTGCAGGAGGTTGTCGAGTATCGACTCGACCGCCTTCTCGGTACGTCGGACGAGTCTGATCCGTACGCGCATGGTCGCAGCCGGCCGCCCGTGTCCGAGACAGCGGCGTCGGTCAAGGCGCTCGACTTCGCCTACTGGGCCGGGGCGCGGCTCCATCTCGCCCACTGCACGCACCCGCACACGTTCAGGTTGATCGAGTGGTATCAGCAGCTCGGGGCCGACGTCTCCGGCGAGACGTGCGCGCACTACCTGGCGCTGAGCGAACGCGACGTGGGTGACCTCGGGCCGCTGGCCAAGGTCAATCCTCCGATCCGCGACGAAGATGCCCGGGAGGCTCTCTGGCGCCTGCTTCGCGAAGGGGCGATCGCGACGGTCTCGACGGATCACGCGCCCTGGCCGCTCGAGAGCAAGCAAACCAGCATGCTGGCGGCGTCCGCGGGGGTGCCCGGGCTCGAGACGTTCCTGGCCAGCGTGTTCACGGAAGCCGTCGCGCGCGACTTCCCGTTGCCAGAGCTGCTGGGCTATCTCACGTGGCGCCCCGCTGAACTCTTCGGGCTGGGTGACCGAAAGGGTCGTCTGGAGCCCGGCCTGGACGCTGATCTCGTGGTGTTCGACGCGCGCGAGCCGCACACGTTTCGTGCTGCCGACTCACAGACGAATGCCCATTGGAGTCCGTTCGATGGTCGAGAGTTCAGGGGGCGTGTCGAGGCGACTTACGTGCGAGGAGAGCTCGTCTTCGACGGCGGTCGGGTCGTCGCTGAGCCAGGTACCGGCGCGTGGCTTGCGCGTGCGCTTACAGCCTCGTAGGCTCACTTCATGGCTGATTCATCCCCTGCCGATCCGCCGATCGGCAGTGAGATCGGCGTACCGGATCGAGCGCCTGCTGGTTCGCTGTATGCCGGTTCGAAGCGCTCGAACACCACCGGGATCTGGGCGTGAAAGGCGATGCCGAGCTCGTCGCAACGACGCCGGAAGTAGGCGTTATGGCTGCGCTGCCAGTCTGCGCGCGTTCGGTCGCCCTCCCCTTCGTCCCAGGCGAAAGCTTCATCCACGGATGAGAGCGGGCCAACCCGAACCCAGGTCGTTCGGATCACGATGCGCGGTGTGCCCGTGCCGTCACATGCGATCCAGCGGTCGCCCGCCGTCGGAGCTGCGAGAGACTCGGCTTGGAGTTCGGCGAGGCTACATGCCGTCGCGCGTTTGGGCCCGTTCAGGATGAGCTTCAGCAGCTCGTCGGCGAGTTCTACGCTGTCGCCGAAGCATGTCACGTCTGTGTAGTGGGGGTCGGCGGGGTCGCCCGTGGAGTCCAGATACCGGTTCCAGAACTCCACCGCTGCTCGACCGTCGAGCGGTGGGACTGGGGCGCGGGCTGGATTCCCCGACTCCGAGTATGGCCGGCACGGGTTCGGCATGAGCAGCATTCTTCCGCATGGGATGAGGCCGTCGACACAGACCGGCTACATAGCCTCGTGCGCCTCCCGGTACAGACGGATCGACGCGACGATCAGGTACGCGACGATCACCGCGATGCCGATCGGAGCGATCGCCTCAACGCCGAGACCGACGCCACCAACGCCGATCAGCACGAAGCTGATCGGGGCGGCGATGATCGCGCCCGGCACGGCCGAGATCATCGCGGCCACCGCGAGCGCGAGAGGGATGTCGGGGAAGACCTCGTGCACCACGATGCCGGCGGTGCCACCGATGAAGAGGATCGGGAACACGGTGCCGCCCAGGAAGCCGGCCTCCTGGCTCAGCGTGACCGCGAGCATCTTGCCGAGGAGCACTGTAACGAGCAATCCGAGGCCGAGGCTCTCGGCGTGCCCTGTCGCAAACGCCAGCTGACTGCTTCCGCCGGTGGCCGTGAGCGGAAGGGCGAACGCGATCAGGCCGATCAAGGCACCGCCGGCTGCCGCCTTGACAAATGCGTCGCTCACGAGAGCCGCTACACGCCTCACGATGTTGCCGATGGCAGCGTGAAGCAGGAGGGTGAGCGCGGAGAACAGTCCGAGCGGGACACCGAGGAGCAGGTGTTTGTTCTCGAACTCGTACCCAGACACGTCAAACGCGTCGAGCATGACTGAGTCTGTGACGCTGAAGAAGATGACGAAGCCCAGGCTGGCGGCGAGGAACTGGGGTATGAACGCCGCTACGTACTGCTTCTTTGGGGTGGGCGAGAGCTCGGTCGTCAGGATCGAGGCGAACAGCGGCGCTGAGAACACTGCTCCGAGGCTGCCCGCCATGCCGGACAGGGTGTAGCCCTGCTCGGTGTCGGTCGTCCGGTCTTTGGTCCGCGAGACGAGCCATGCGCCCATGCCGCCGCCCGCGACGACGATGCCGAACGACGGGCCGAGGCTGGCACCGGTTATGAGCGAGACCACTGATACCGCCACGAGGCTGGGTGCGCTCGCGGGCTCGACCTTGGCGCGCTGCGCGTACGCGATCGCGCCGGGAACCTTGGTCGGGACGCGCCACGCCTTGCGGAGCACGACCACCAGAAGTGCTCCGGCCGGCACGAGCAGAATCCACCACCAGGATCCTGACCACGGTTCGGACGTTGGATCGCCGAACAGCCGGTCTATACCCCACGTCGTCACGCTCGAATAGGCGAGCGCTATGAGGCCACCACCGACGCCGAGGGCGACTGCGGCCAGCAGGAGTCTCCGGTACCGGGCCTCGCTCAACGGCAACATGTGTCGCTACCTCTCATCGAGCTGGCCGTGGAGTCTAGTGGGCTGCAACCACCCCTCAGACGGTCTCAGGCGGCTTGCGGGGGTTTCGCGACCTCACAGCCACGGTCACGGGCGGTCGCCGGAGGCGTAAACGTGTTGCGTGCGGCCGTGTGTCCTCGTAGGCTCGTGCGATGGCTGTTTCTGTCCCTGCCGACCCGGCTGTTGAGCGTGAGATCAAGCCCTGACCCTGACCCCGAGTGTGCGCCAGTTGCGCCCCAGTTGCCACCCGCCCCCAGCGGTCTCAGGCGGCCTCCAGCGGTTTCACGGCCGCCCCGTGACCCACGACGCGCCCATGGCGTTATCCCCCGCGAGGCGGGAGATAACGCGGTACAGCACGGAGGAGGAGAGATTCGAACTCTCGAGGGACGAAACCGCCCCTAACGGTTTTCGAGACCGCCGCATTCGACCGCTCTGCCACCCCTCCGACGGACCGGTGAGTTCCCGCACACGCGGTGTGCTGGTTCCCTACCGGAGCGGAGAAGGAGGGATTCGAACCCAGGGGACGCCTCACGAGGCCCAACGGTTTTCAAGACCGCCGCGTCGGATCATCCCGGAGCGCCTCGATCGCGCAGGCCGTCGACCATCCGTTGGGGCAACGAGACCAGCCGAGATCAGCCGAGATCCGCGAGGGCAAAAAGCAGCGAAAGATGGTCGATTAGCAGGGAGTTGCCAGATCGACCGAGACCAGCCGAGATC
>JAUVPB010000225.1 GCA_030598925.1 Actinomycetes bacterium | reverse complement strand
GATCTTCAAGCCAAGGTCCCGACCAAGCGTCACGGTCGAGCGCACGATGAACGAGTCCTTCTCGTTCTTGGCCATGTTCACCACGAAGCTGCGATCGATCTTCAGCTGATCGACCGGGAGACGCTGGAGGTGCGCGAGTGAGGAATGGCCGGTCCCGAAGTCGTCCAGCGAGATGCCGACGCCGAGTTCTCGCAGACGTCCGATGGCGGCGAGCGCTCTCGCGGTGTCGGTCATGATCGTGCTCTCGGTGATCTCGAACTCGAGCAGCGAGGCGGGCACGCCCGCCCGCTCGAGACCCGCGCCGACGCCCTGGATGAACTCGTCGTCGAACAGGTTTCTCATCGACAGGTTGACCGCCACGGGCAGCTCGACGCCCGCGTTGCGCCACGAACGACAGTGCACGAGCGCCTGCTCCAGGATGTGAGACGTCAACTCGCGGATCAGGCCCGTCTCCTCGGCCAGATCGACGAACTCGGCTGGGGGCACCTGGCCGAACTTCGAGTTGGTCCAACGCGCGAGCGCCTCGACCCCGCGTATGCCGCCCGTCGCGAGCTCGACCTTTGGCTGGAAGTAGACCTCGATCTCGCCGGCCTCGATCGCGGCACGCAGGGCCGGCACCATCGCGAGACGGCGCGGATTGACATCCTCGTCCATGCCGTCGTACACGCTGAAGGGCAGCTTCTCGCGCTTGGCCCGATACATCGCGATGTCGGCCCGGCGCAGCAGCTGCTCGGGGTCGTCCCCGTGTAGTGGTGCGATTGAGATTCCGATGCTCGCGTCAATCTGGAGCGGGACCTCTTCGAGAACGAGCGGCGACGCGAGCTTGCTGCGAATCTGCTGCACCCGAAGGTCAGCTTCACCGATCGATTCGAGCGCCGGCATGACGAGAGCGAACTCGTCGCCCCCGAGGCGAGCGACCGTGTCTCCGACATGTGCCGACTGCTGCAACCGGGCGCTGACCTCCCTAAGCACCGCGTCTCCTTGATGGTGACCAAGGCTGTCGTTGACCTCCTTGAACCGGTCGAGGTCGATGAGAGCCACTGCGGAGAGGAGACCGCGTTCGTGCCCGTCGCTCACCGCCTCCTTCAGACGCTCGCTCAGGAGCGCACGATTCGCAAGGCCCGTGAGCGGATCGGTGACGGCTATTCGGCGAAGGTACTGCTGGTACGCACGCAGGGACAGGCCGCCGAGCGCCATCATCAAGAGCGCCGCCGTTACGAGAGCGATCTGCATCGGCCCGAACGCCCCACCCAGGCCCGCGACCACGGCCGGGGACGCCACGGCTATCACCCACTTGTTCTCGTTGTTCCTGGTCGGTTCGACGCGCTCGAGACCGATTCGCTGGTCAGCGAGCGTCGCAACGCCGTTCTCGCGCTGCTCTGCCAGAGGCGACGCCAGGGGATGTTGTGCCGAGTAGGCAGTGAGGTCGGTCTCGCCTTTCGGCAGTGGCCGATCGGAGTCGACGAGAATCCTCCCGGTGCCGCCGTCGATGATCACCCAGCTGAGGCCGCTGCCGGTCGCGTCGCTGCGGAAGCTGTCGAGCTCGAGCTCGAGCTGCACGATGCCGGCTGGCCTCCCGGATCCGTCTTCGACCGGAGTCGCTGTTGACAGCACCCAGTCACCGGTCTCCGACACGTAGGGCCGACTGTGATAGGCCTCGCCGGGCTGGAACCCAGAGAGGCGTTCGGCCCACGGTGAGCTGCTCGGATCGGCGACGAGCTGCGCGACGGGAACGCGACGGCCAGCGACGACGCGCGCGAGCTCGTTGCCCTCGGCATCGACGAAGGACGCTACACCGAAGCCACCGGACGACAGCTCCTGGGCCGCGGCCATCGCCTCCTGCACCTCGACGAGTGGACGGACCTGCCTCGTGACCTTGGCTGCTGTGCTTCCACGGGCTGCAAAGAAGCGTTCGAAGGACGGATTCCGCGCCAGCTGCAACGCGAGGGCTCGTGATAGCGCCAGCGTGTCCTCGATTGTCCGCACGTGCTGCTTGGCAACGAGGTCGAGACGCGCGTCGAGCGCTTCGGCACTGCGATCGCGATTCGCCTGCACACCAGTAACGACGCTGAGAATGAGCAGCACAACGCCGGCAAGCAATGCAAGGTATCTGAGCGAGCGCATCGAGGTAGGGCGGAGGGTCAGTGTCCGCACTAGAAACGATGCTCCGCGACTCGCCGTCACGCATCCCCCGCACGAGGGACGGGCCCGGCTCGCGACGTCGCGACCTCAGGCCAGGTCGACGCGTGATTCAGCGCGTGACGCGGGCGCTGAAGTCGTTCCGCACGCCACCATGCTGGTACACGACCTGGAACGAGAAATCGATCGTCTTGCCTCTGAGGCCCGCGGGAACCCGCCAGCGACAAAGTGCCTGCTCGTGCCCTGAAGGCCTGGCTGTGGTCACTGCTTTCAGCGGCTTGAGGCTCCGGTTCTCGCCCACCGCCGCGTGACAGAAAACGCGGCCACTCGCGCCTGTATCGGCTGCGGCCGGTGCCAGTTCCATCGAGGCCGTCAATACCTTGCCGGCGCGCACCTTGGTGCGCTTGAACTTCTTCGTGATACGGAGCTCGTCCGTCAGATCGAGAACGCGGAGCCGCTCCACGGGAATCGCAGAGACGGTGTCGGAGCGAACGGCTCCCTTCCACCTGGCTGTGAGATTGTGCTCGACGTAGATCTTCGGCCTGCCAGAGCGGCCAACGACGAACGCGCCGTACTGTTGCATCGCCCGCGCGATCGTGTAACAAGCCCGACGACATCCGAGCTCGGATAGCTCGGCCTCGGTGACCGTCGGATCGAGCTGGAGTCGTGCTCCGACCGGTAGCGCCGCCGGCGAGCCGTTCGTGCCGTTCGTGCCACGCAGCGGCGCGATGTG
Organism: Actinomycetes bacterium; assembly: GCA_030598925.1. Classification (GTDB taxonomy): domain Bacteria; phylum Actinomycetota; class Thermoleophilia; order Gaiellales; family Gaiellaceae; genus JAUVPB01. The sequence goes on along the minus strand of JAUVPB010000225.1, from coordinate 1,586 downwards.
CGCGATGCTCGGCGAGTCGTACGCGAGTGCGACGGCGTGGTCGATCTGCCCGCGTGTGATCTCACACGCCCGGATCAGCCCGGCCAGATACGACGCGCCCGCGCGCGCGGCGATTCCTGCACCGTCGTTCCCGATCGCCGGTACACCGTTCGTCTTGGTGGAGAAGGCGTAGGCGAACAGCGCGGACCACGCCTTGCCTCGCCGGCCGAGACCGAAGGCGCCCCACTCTCGACCCGTGCGGGAGTCGACGACGATCAGCTGGCCGGTCTCCGCAGTCGGTCGCGCATTCTTTGGGAGCGGGATTCGCAACGTCCCGCCCTGCGTGTTCACGAGCTTCGCGCCCCCAGCACGCATGCGCGACAGGGCGTCGAACACCCGAACGACCGAGGCACGACCACGCTTCGCTGCTTCGTAGACGGGATACGTGAACTGGCTGGGATCCGACGTGAGCGATTCCGTGATCTGAGCGACCCGGCTTGCGCCGTCGGCGGCGTAGACGGGCGCCAAGGCGATCGCTGTGTTCCAGGGGCTGTCGTCGGTGTAGGGCCGTGTGCAGCCTGCGCCGGCAGCACCGGCAGCGTCTCGAGCTGCGGCTGCCTGGCCGGCCTGGCCGAGCAGCACGAGAGCCGTCGCGACGAGGCTCACGAGCAGCGCTCGGCGTCGCGCGCGTACGGCGCACCAATTCCCGACTGGCAGCATGCTCTCTCCCCTTCTCCGTCCGCAGTGCGGAGTACAGCTCCAACCAGGATATCGGGATTGTGCGGCCGCGCGAAACTAGGAGCGCGAGCTCACCGGCGGGAGCCGCCAGAGAGGCTCGTTCGAGCCTTCACTCGTCGTGATCAACGCGCGCCCGTCCCGTGAGTAGGCGATCGCCTCGCCTTGCCGTTCGATCGGCAGACCCACAGGTGCCGGCGGGCTCCGTAGCGCTGCCACGAGTCCCGCGCCGCGCGGGCGCCTGAACTCCCAGGCCCGAAAGTAGGAGCGAAGGACAAGCACCGTGCCGTCTCGTGACACGTCGGCTCCGGTGACGAACGAGACGGCGGATAGGCCGGGCACCCGCCTCGCCGCGATTCGCGTGAGCGTCAGCACGCGATCCGTCGCAAGAGGGCGCGGGAAGCGGTAGAGGCGAGTGCCGCCGAGGTCCTTCGTGAAGACGAAGACTCGCCCTGAGCGAGGGTCGACGACGAGCGCCTCAGCGTCGTGCGCGCCGTCCGGATACCGGAACTCGACAGCTCGCGCCGATCGGTCGAGCTCGACGCCGCGGCGTGACGCCACGAGCGGCTCCTGGACGATGTAGAGCGTCCCGCTGGCACGTGAGCGCCTGTTGTCGCCGAAGTCACCGATGTAGATCGTCGCCGCGGGGCCCGTGCCTGCACCGCTGGCCAGGTCCTCCCAGTCGACGTTCTGCGCGCCGCGCAGTCTGACCCGTGCGACGAGGCGGCCCTTGCGATCGATGGCGTGCACGGCCGCGGCATGTCCCCCATCGTTCACAACCCAGAAGACGCCGGCGGCCCGCCTGCTAGCGATGATTCCCGACACCTCCGAGAGCTCGGCCGCACGAATCTGGCCGAGCCGCTTCGGCTCTC
>JAUVPB010000265.1 GCA_030598925.1 Actinomycetes bacterium | reverse complement strand
TCGCACCCAGGCGTTGCGGCGCGAACGTTCGAGGCACTCGCCGAGGCGAACATCAACATCGAGATCATCTCGACCTCGTCGATCCGGATCTCCTGCGTTGTCAAGGCTGACGATGTCGAGCGAGCCGTCCAGGTCATCCACGAGGCATTCCGTCTCTCGGACGAGGTGGTGTACGAGGAGGAGAACCCCTCGGCCGCCGCGGCCGAGTAATCCGCGCCACCGGATCGCCACGTGACCTTCTATCGAAGCGACGAACCGCACGGGCTGCGACGCAACCCGTTCAACCAGCTCGTCGTTCCACGTCCCATCGGTTGGATCTCGACAGTTGACGCCGACGGGGATGTCAATCTGGCGCCTTACTCGTTCTTCAACGCGGTCGCGTACGTGCCGCCGATCGTCATGTACGCGACGACCGGGCCGCACGGGCGCGGCGGCGAGAAGGACTCTGTCGCGAACATCCGGGCCACGGGCGAGTTCGTATTCAACATGACGACCTGGGCGCTGCGCGACGCGGTCAACGCCAGCTGCGTCGCTGCACCCCATGGCGTCGACGAGTTCGACGTCGCGGGACTGACGAAGGCCGCGTCAACGATCGTCAAGCCCCCGAGGGTCGCAGAGAGCCCCGTACATTTCGAATGCACACTCGTCCAGATCGTCGAGCTGCCAACGCCAGACGCGACCGACCCCAACACCGTGGTGTTCGGCGAGGTCGTCGGGGTACACATCGACGACGACGCGATCGTCGACGGGCTCGTCGACGTGCGGAAGCTCGATCCGATTGCTCGCCTCGGCTACGACGAGTACACGCGTGTCACCGAGGTCTTCGCGATGACGCGCCCCGAATGGACCCGGTGATGACGAGCCGACCGAGGCCGCTCGACGGCGTTCGCGTCCTCGATCTCTCCAACCTCATGGCCGCCCCGATGGCCGCCATGTACCTGGCAGACTTCGGTGCTGACGTCATCAAAGTCGAGCATCCGGAGCGCGGCGACGAGCTCCGCAACTGGGGTCGGAAGAAGGACGACGTCGGTCTGTTCTTCAAGGTCGCCAACCGCAACAAGCGCGCGATCACGCTCAATCTCTCGAAGCCCGACGGTCAGCAGGTCGCACGCGAGCTGGTGCAGCACGTAGACGTTGTGCTGGAGAACTACCGTCCCGGCACGATGGAGCGGTGGGGCCTGGGGTGGGACGACCTGTCGGCGACGAATCCCGACCTGATCATGGCTCGGATCACCGGCTACGGACAGACCGGCCCCTACCGCCAGCGACCGGGCTTCGGAACGCTGGCGGAGGCCTTCTCCGGCTACGCCGCGATTACCGGTTACGCGGACCAGCCTCCGCTCCTGCCGGCCTTCGGACTAGGTGATGCATCCACGGCGATCCACGCGGCGTACGCCATCGCGCTCGCCCTGCTCCACCGTGAACGCAATGAAGGCGGCGGCCAGTACATCGATCTGGGCCTTTACGAGGGGTTGTTCACGCTCCTCGGACCCCACGTGATCGACTACGACCAACTCGGCGCCGTGCAGGAGCGCGCTGGTAGCCAGATCCCGCACGTCGCGCCGCGGAACACATACGAGACATCCGACAAGAAGTGGGTTGCGATCGCCGGCGCGACCCAGCGCACGTTCGAGCGCATCTGCTCCGTCCTGGAGATCGAAGACGTGCTCGAGGACCCGAGGTTCACGACCAACCAGGATCGCGTCGCGAACGCCGCGGCCCTCGACGATCGCATCCAGGAAGCGATCGGGCGGCTGTCACTGGACGAGGTGATGGAGCAGTTCGACGAGGCGCAGGCTCCGGTCGGGCCGGCCCACGACATCGCCGGCATCTTCGAGGACCCCCACTACCGTGCGCGCGAGAACATCGTCACGGTCGCCGACGACGAGCTTGGTTCAATCCGCATGCAGAACGCGGTGCCTCGCCTGTCGAAGACGCCCGGACGCGTCGAGCATGCAGGACCGCCGAAGGGCACATCCAACGCCGAGGTATACGGGGAGCTTCTTGGACTTGACGCAGGCGAGCTAGAGCGACTCTCGGACGAGGGCGTTATCTAGACGTTGCCGCTGCGGCGCCGCGGTGCGCGGCTTGCGCGCCGCTGCCCGCCGTTGTTGCCGCTCCCGCTGCCCGCGCCAGCTCGAGCTCTGCGGGGAAGCGCTCGAGCGCCCAAGCCGCTCCGACGTGCGGTCGGCGGTACGGCTTGCCGTTGACGAGTACGTAGTCCCGGCGCCGTACATCCATGGGCAGGCGCGCCTCCGCTGGGAAGTATGTGTTGTGCCGGTCGATGAGACCATTTAGCTCGTCGTAGCCGTACCGCTCGACCCGCCGCGACCACGCCCGGGCGAACCCTTGGCGAGCGGTCGTGTGTCCGGCGGCTAGCTCGCACCAGTCACTCTGCAGTCGCTGCTCGAGCTCCGCAGTTAGACGATCGATGTCGCTCAGGCGCTGCATGTACGGAAGCGGACCGCCGAGCGACACCACGTAGCCGTCGACGCTCGGCTGAAAGTTCCGCGCCCGGAACCTGATGCGTTTGCCCTGGACGGGGCTCCCCTCGAGGTCCCGCTGGAGACGGGCGCTCTCGTGCGCCTCGCGAGCGTTGGGATCCCGTACGCCCCACTCACCGAGGATCTGTTTTCGCTCGCGCGGATCCACTATCAAGTCATCGTAGGCGAACCGGTCCGACTGAAAAGGCGGAGCTAGAGCTCGCGGATGGCCCCGGCCGACAGCGCCTCGGCGAGGTCTTCCGCATCGCCAGTCGGAGCGTGACAGGCGAAGTTTTGGCAGACGTACGCTGCCGGAGCACCGTCGAGCAGCCCCTTGCCTGCTAGCAGCGGCACCGAGGCGTCGCTGCCGTCGCCAAACGCGATGACCGTGTTTGGCGCAAAGCGGTCGAGGGCCACGGCTCGCAACGCGCCAGTGCGCTCATCGGACGCCGACCCCACCACCGCGATCTCCTGCGAGGGCGAGAGGTAAAAATCGAGCGCGACGAGCAAGGATCCAACAGCGCTGGGAGCCTGCTCGAGCAAGCGCCTACCCACACCGAAGACACTCACAGCGCGCGCCTCGTAGTCGGCGTCAGCGAAGATCCGGCCAAGCCGAAGCAGCACCGCCGCCATCATCGAATTCCCGGACGGCGTCGGATGATCGTCCAGCTCCTTCTTGCGTACGATGAGACTCTCGCTGTCGTGGGCGGTGAAGAAGAACGCGCCACGCTCCTCGTCCGCGAACAGCTCGATCGCGAGGTTCGCGAGACGCCGGGACTCGTACAGGTAGCGGAGCTCGCCGGTCGCGACGTGGAGCTCGAGCAGGCCGTGCGCGACATTCGCGTAGTCCTCCAGGTACCCGGGCACGATTGCCGCACCGTTTCGCCATGTCCGGAACAGCCGCCCGCCGGACGTCGACGTCTCGCTCAGCAGGAAGTCGGCCAGCTTCCGGGCGGCGTCGATGTAGTCGGTCCGGCCGAGCTTGGCACCGGCCTCCGCGAGGGCGGCGAGGGCAAGACCATTCCATGCCACGACGACCTTGTCGTCACGGAACGGCTGGGGTCGCTCGTCTCGCACACGCAGCAGCGTCTCGCGGGCCGTCACGAGGGCCGCGGGATCGACGTTGTCGGCGCCGACGTCCT
>JAUVPB010000101.1 GCA_030598925.1 Actinomycetes bacterium | reverse complement strand
CCGCGCGCGAGAGGAACGGGCTGTCACGCTCGCAGAACCTCCACGGCAGCTCCGTGGCCTTCGAGATCCCGATGCGAGGCGCCGCAACGACCTCGGGCACGTCCGGCGGGCCCTTGAAGACGAACGGCGCCGCAAGGACGCTTGCCCCGTCGTCATCACCGGTAACACCCAGTGCCTGACACAAGCGGCCGGGCCCAGCGCAGAGGCCATGCGGATCATCCCGCCCGCGACGGCTCTTCATCAGGGCGAGTCCAGACAGCGGCTCTAGGGCGCGAATCAGCACCGCGGATGCCCTGTCGTCTTCGCAGACAACGTTCATGCACCAGTGCAACCCGTACGAGCGGTACACGTAGACGGAACCGGCCGGACCGAACATCGTGCGTGTCCTGGGCGTCTCGCCGCCGTATGAATGACTCGCGGGCTCGTTCTGGTCGTACGCCTCGACCTCCACGATCCGGCCGCCGACACCGTCGAGCAGAAGCGTGCAGCCGATCATCTGTGGCGCGACCTCGATGGCCTTGCGTACGAAGAACTCGCGCCGGATCACCGCCGCCGGCGCCTTGACCGATCGGTCACGTCCCTCGCCGGCCGACGCGCGCCCCACCCGAAGCCGTCTACGCGACTGCCTGCTCGAGCGCAGCGCACACTCGTGCCTGCTGCGCCTCGGTGATATCGGTGAAGAACGGCAGGGCGAGCGTCCGCGCGCTCGTGTCCTCTGACACAGGAAACATCCCCTCCCGGAAGCCGAACCGCTCTCGCATGTAGGGCTGGAGATGGATCGAGGGGAGGTACCTGCTCGTTGCAACACCCTGCTCGGCGAGCGTTCCGATCACCGCCTCGCGATCGAGGCTTTCCGCGAGCTTGACCACGTACACGAACCACGAGCGCGTGTGGTCAGGGTCATCAGGATGCGGCGTCTCGACCTGCGAGAGTGATACCAACGTCTCGGTGTAGCGGCTCGCGGCTTGGGAGCGGGCTGCAAGCACCGCGTCGAGCCTCTCGAGTTGACCCACGCCGAGCGCCGCCGTCACGTCGCTCATCCGATAGTTGAAACCGAGCCTGGCGTGTTCGAGCCAACCGCCGCTGTCGGCGCGACCCTGGTTGGCGAGACTCTTCGCGAGTCGGCGTTCCTCTTCGCTCTCGACGACGAGCGCACCGCCTTCTCCGGTGGTGATCTGCTTATTCGGATAGAAAGCGAAAACGGTCGGGTGCCCGAATGACCCGACGGCCTGCCCCCGATAGCGTGCTCCGAGAGCCTCGCAGGCGTCCTGGATCAGGGCGAGGCCATAGCGGGAGCAAATGTCCTGGAGTTCGTTGAGCTCGACCGGGTAGCCGAAGATATCGACGGGCAGGATGGCGCGAGTGCGAGGCGTGATCGCGTTCTCGACCGCTTGCGGGTCGAGATTGAAGGTGTTCGGATCGATGTCGACGAAGACCGGTGTCGCGTTCTCGTAGATCATGCAATTCGCCGATGCGACGAACGAGAACGGTGACGTAATAACCTCGTCGCCCTCGCCGATGCCGGCGAGTTGCACGGCAAGGTGGAGGCCGGCCGTTCCGCTCGAGACCGCGACCGCGTGCGGCGCATCGACAGCAGCCGCCAGACGCTCCTCGAAGCGGTCGATCATCGGCCCAAGCGCAAGCCGACCCGAGGTCAGTACCTCGGTGACGAGCTCTCGCTCGCGCTCACCGATCGCGGGCCGTGCGAGCGGAATCGACTCCGTCATGGATGAACGCTGCGAGCGAGCCAGCGTCGCGACTGAGACGGTAAGGACGCCCGAGTGTTCAGGCGATCAGCCCTAGCTCGTGGTCGCCGTGCCAGCGGTCTGCTGAGCCGCCGCGGCCGAGTACTCGAGCCAGTGGGGCCAGCGAGTGTCACGACCCTTGACGACATTGAGATACGTCTCCTGAAGCGACTTCGTGACGGGGCCTGGTTCGCCGATTGTGATGTCGTCAACCGATCTGATCGGTGTGACCTCGGCCGCTGTGCCGGTCATGAACAGCTCGTCGGCTGCGTACAGGTCTGTCCGGATCAACGGCTTCTCGCGGACCTCGTAACCGAGCTCGCCTGCGATCGTCATAACCACGTCTCGTGTCAGACCCGGCAGAACCGACGCAGCGAGATCGGGCGTATAGAGGATCCCGTCCTTGACAGTGAAGAGATTCTCGCCAGACCCGTCGCCCACATAGCCGTCCTCCGTAAGCAGGATGGCCTCCTCGTAGCCGGCGCGGGAGGCTTCGAGGACGGCGAGCATCGAGTTCAAATAGACGCCCGTTGCCTTCGCGGCATGCGGGATCGTGTTTGCGCCGACCCGCCGCCAGCTCGAGATCTTTGCGCGAATGCCCTTCTCGAGCGCCTCGGCGCCGAGGTACGTACCCCAGGGCCAGTTCATGATGGCGACGTAGACGGGATTGTCGCGGGGTGGAACGCCGAGCGTCCCGTAGCCGTAGAACGCGATCGGCCGGATGTACGACTCCGGCAGGCCGTTCACATTGACGACGTCGTGCGTCGCCTGCACGAGCTCCGCGACGGTATACGGCAACTCCATGTAGATCAGTTGCGCAGACCGGTGCAGCCGCTCCATGTGATCCGTTAGCCGGAACACCGCTGGCCCCTGCGACGTCGCGTAGCACCGAACGCCCTCGAAGACGCCCGACCCGTAGTGAAGGCCGTGGCACCCGACATGGACCGTTGCGTCGGCCCAGTCCACGAGTTCGCCGTTGAGCCAGATCTTCTCTGTCGCTTCCATCTGCTCAGCTTAGACGCTGGCCGTCCCGGCGATCAATCCGAGCTATGCGGGCGGGATACTGACATCAGCTGGCCGAGCGGAAGCGAGCTTGACGAGATCGTGCGGAGCGATAGCGACAACGTGACGAACCGACCCGGCGCTGGCCCAGACCACGTCCTGGCTGAGGAGGTTCCGATCGCAGATCGCTGTGGCGATCTGCGGCAGGGGAAACGGTGCGACGCCTCCGACGTCGAACCCGGTGCGATCGCGAACGACTGCAGGCTTCGCGATCTTGACCGCGGAGGCACCGACGGCCTCGGCGATCTTGGCGTCGTCCGCGCGCCACGGACCGGACACCATGACGAGCGTTGGCTCGCCGTCGCACAGGAAGATGAGCGACTTGACGATCTGATCGGCGACGCAGCCAACGGCTCGCGCAGCTTCCGTAGCCGTAGCAGCGGAGGTGCCATCCGGGAATTCGTGAAGCCGCGCCTCGACGCCAGCGCTTGCGAGAAACGCTGCGACCCGCCGCACGGGCTCGGGCAGAGACTCGTCACCCGACGGTCCGGCCGGTTCTGGGAGCGCACCCTCAGCCGCATCAACCATCTCGTCGACGGAGCATACGTACGGGACCATCGGCAGGCGCCACCGGCGACATCGTGGTCGTTTCGCCCTCGAAGTGCGCTCGCTGCCATCGTAAGCTCCCTCCTGTGGAAGCACTGCTGGCATTTTTCGCCGCGCTCGTCGCACTACGGCTAGCGGGCAAGCTGGCCGGCCGGTGGCGGGAAAGTCGGCGGCCGGAGCTTGGCTGGTGGTCGGCGGGACTCGCCGCGTACGCGCTCGCAACGGGCGCGCTCGCCTGGGGCGCAGCGGCCGGCTGGGACGACCGCGTATTCCGTCTCTACTACCTGTTCGGGGGCGTGCTGACCGCTGCATTGCTGGGCATCGGCTCGCTTCGGAAGGTCGGCGTCGGCTACGCCGGCCCGGCCGGGCTGGTATTCGTGGGGCTGGCCGTCGGGTTGGTCGTGGGCGTACCGCTGGAGCCCGCGGTGAGCGGCGCCGCGATCCCGGAGGCGCAGGATCATCTGGCGCTGTTCCCGCTCCGCGCCGTGGCGATTCTCGCGAACGCCGTCGGCACGCTGGCTCTCGTGGTCGTAGCGCTGATGTCGGTGCGGCGGCAGCCGCTCGCAACAGGGCTGACGCTCGCCGGCGTTGCGCTGGCGGCCGCCGGCAGCGCCGTCGCCGGCCTCGGGGTCGCTCCAACGAGTGTCTTCGTGGCGGCCGCTGCCATCCTGCTCTACGCTGGCTTCGCGGCGGCGAGTGGTGCTCGCCTGTCGTTCTCCATACTCACCGACTGGACGAGAGGACAACGACATGGCCACGGCGCAGAAATCACGTGACCTAACGAGCTACCAGATGTACATAGGCGGCGAATGGGTCGACGCCGAGGCAAGCGAGACCTTTGAGAGCCAGAATCCGTACCTGAGCGAGCCCTGGGCGAAGATCCCGGAGGGGTCGGCGGACGACGTCGACCGGGCCGTGCGAGCAGCGCGGACGGCGTTCGACCGCGGCCCCTGGCCGGAGCTGACCGGGCGCGAACGGAGCAAGCTGCTCCTTCGGCTCGCAGCGCTCGTGGCGGCCAACGCGGACCGGCTCGGAGAGATCGAAACGCGTGACAACGGCAAGTTGCTACGCGAGATGCGGGCGCAATGCCACGCCCTCGCGGACTGGTACGAGTTCTACGCGGGCGTGGCCGACAAGATCAACGGCGAGGTCATCGCCTCGGACAAGCCGAACTTCCTCGTCTACACGCGGAAGGAGCCGGTGGGTGTCGTCGCAGCCGTGCTGCCATGGAACTCCCCGCTCCTCTTGCTCGCCTTCAAGCTCGCTCCCGCGCTCGCGGCCGGCTGCACGTTCATCGCGAAGCCGTCCGAGCACACGCCTACATCGGCGCTCGAGTTCGCCCGCCTTGTCGAGGAGGCCGGGTTCCCGCCAGGCGTCTTCAACGTCGTCACAGGCTCATCAAGCCTGCCCGGAAAAGCGCTCGTGTCTCATCCTGGCGTTGACAAGATCGCATTCACCGGCTCGACGCTGAGCGGCATCAACGTCGTGCGCGCAGCAGCAGAGAACCTCTCGCGCGTCACGCTCGAGCTCGGCGGCAAGTCGCCGAACGTCGTCTTCGACGACGCCGATCTCGAAGCTGCGACGAACGGAGCCATCGCGGGGATCTTCGCAGCCACGGGTCAAACCTGCCTCGCTGGCTCTCGCCTGATCGTTCACGAGGACGTTCACGACGAGCTCGTCGAGCGTCTCGTCGCCCGTGCCAGGACGATCAAACTGGGCGATCCGCTCGACACGAGCACCGAGATGGGGCCCGTCGCCTTCCGTGACCAGCTCGACAAGGTGCTCGGGTTGATCGGCAGCGGCGTGAACGAAGGCGCCAGCCTCGCAACCGGCGGCGGGCAGGACCCGGACGCGGGCGACTTGTTCGTACAGCCGACGATCCTCACCGACGTCGACAACGGCATGGAGATCGCCCAGGAGGAGATCTTCGGGCCCGTGCTCTCGGTGCTCCGTTTCTCGACCGAGGAAGAGGCGGTGGCGATCGCGAACGACACGCGCTTCGGCCTCGCCGCCGGTGTCTGGACGAAGGACGTTCACCGGGCGCACCGCGTGGCGCACCGTATCCGCGCCGGCACCGTGTGGGTGAATGCGTACCGCGTGATCTCGTTTACGACGCCATTCGGCGGCTTCGGGATGTCGGGCTGGGGTCGCGAGAACGGCGTCGGCGCCATCGACCACTACACGGAGACGAAATCGATCTGGGTCGAGCTCTCGGGCGACACCCGTGATCCCTTCGTGATGGGCTAGCTCGAACGAACGCTCGCTGAAGCGGAGGAGAATGAAACGCGTCAACTTCATCGGTCTCGGGAACATGGGCGGCCGGATGGCGAAACGCCTGTCCGAGCAGGGCTTCAGCGTCGCCGGCTACGACCCCCGCGCCGAGGCAGCACGCGAGCTTGGCGTAACCAGCCTGCCGTCGGTCTCGGCGGCCTGCGACGCCGATGCACTCTTCCTTTCACTCCCCTCGAGCCGCGAGGTCGAAGCCGTGTTCGAAGAGCCCGGCGGCATTCTCGAGAGCGGGAACCGGGGGCTCGTGGTCGTCGACATGACAACCGCGGAGGCCGACTCAACCCGCCGGCTGTACGCGAAGGCGCGAGAGCGTGGAATCGCCCTCCTCGACGCGCCGATCTCGGGCGGCCCGAAACCAGCCGACGAGGGGACGTTGACCATCATGGTCGGCGGCGACGATGAAGCGCTCGCCTACGTGCGGCCGGCTCTGACAGCGCTCAGCTCGACGGTGCACTACCTGGGCGAGACCGGGAACGGCCATGTTGCCAAGGCCGTCAACAATTTCCTGAACGCCGTGAACCTCGCGGCTGCGTCCGAAGCGATGGTCCTTGGGGTGAGCTGCGGACTCGATCCGAGTCGGCTCCGGGAGGTCATCAACAGCTCCAGCGGGCGCAATTGGGCGACCGAGGTGCGGTTCGAGCGGATCATCGCCGGCGACTACCAGGAAGGCGCGCTCAAGACAGACCTCATGGTTAAGGATCTCGGTGTCTACCTTGGCCTCGTGGAAGCCCAGGACGCGCCAACGTTCCTCGCTCAGCCGACGATGGGCGTCTACGAGCTCGCCGTCAAGGAAGGCCACGGCGCGAGTCCGGCCAACCGCATCGTCGATGTCGTCGGCGACCTCGCGGGCGGCGTCCGGATGCAGGATCCGGACGCACCTAATCCTTGAGCTTCTCGCGGAGAAGCTCGTTCACCACGCGCGGATCTGCCTTCCCCTGGGTCTCCTTCATCACCTGACCGACGAAGAAGCCGAGCAGCCCGTCCTTGCCTCCGCGGTAGGCCGAGACCTGATCGGGGTTGGCTTCCAGAATCGCGTCGACGAGCGGTTCGAGCTCATCCGCATCGCTGACGGCCGCGTCCTCGAGGTACGGAGCCGCCTTGAAGCCCGCGTCGCCGCTCTTGCCAATGGCGGTCGCGAACGTCTCACGCGGCAGCGTGTCGCGCGCCCCGATGACCTCGGCCAGCTCCGCCGCATTCACCGTTGCGGGGTCGACGGCGGCCGCCGAGAGCTGATTCTGCAGGACGTTGGCGCTCGCTTTTGCCTCAGCACCGGCCTCCACGAGCGCTTCGAACAACTCCACAGTCGGCCTGGAGCCGTTCAGCACTTGCGCGTCGTAGAACGAGAGCCCGAACGTCTCCTCGAGTCGGCGTAGCCTCGTTGCCGGGTGCTCGGGCAGCTGCGACGCAAGCTCCCCGACCAGCGCGGCGTCTGGCTCGATGGCCACGAGGTCGGGCTCCGGGAAGTAGCGGTAGTCGTGCGCCTCCTCCTTCGAGCGAAGCGACGACAGCTGTCCCGACTGCGGATCGAAGTGGAGCGTCTCTTGCTCGACCTCTCCACCAGCCTCGTAGAGGCTGATCTGCCGCTCCAGCTCGGCCTCGATGCCGCGCGTGACGAACGTGAACGAGTTCATGTTCTTCAGCTCGGTCTTCGTACGCAGGCCGGTCTCGCCAGCGGGACGCACGGACACGTTGGCATCGCACCGAAGCGATCCCTTCTCCATCTCCGCGTCCGAGATGCCAAGCTCGACGACCGTCTGACGCAGGAGCTGGAGGAACGTTCTCGCGTCCTCGGCGACATGCAGATCAGGCTCCGTCACGATCTCGACCAGGGGGGTACCACCCCGGTTGAAGTCGACGAGCGACGTCTCCGCCCCCTGAATACGCCCCGCCGCCCCACCTACGTGAACGGTCTTCGCGGCATCTTCCTCGAGGTGAGCTCTGACGATTCCGACCTCGAGCTGACCGTCCTCGCGCGGCACGAGGAAGCGCCCGCCCTCACACAGCGGCTTGTCGTACTGAGAGATCTGGTACCCCTTCGGCAGGTCGGGGTAGAAGTAGTTCTTCCGGTGGAACAGCGACCTCTCCGCGATCGTGCAGCCGAGCGCGTGTCCGAGGAGGATCGTCCATTCGATTGCCTGACCGTTGGGCACTGGGAGCGCGCCCGGATGAGCGAGGCACACCGGACACGTTCGGGTGTTCTCGTCCGCACCGCGAATGTTCTCGCAGCGACAGAACATCTTCGTGCGTGTCTTCAGCTGGACGTGGATCTCGAGCCCGATGACAGGCTGCCACTCCGTCATCTCATACCCTGGCGCGTGCTGGAGCGTCGTGCTGCGCGCCCGCTCATCGCAGCCGCTCCGGGATGACGTCGAACGCGAGCGCCTGCTCGAGGGCGTGGCCGATCTGCAGTAGCCGGTTCTCGGAGAACTGGGGGCCCACGATCTGGAGCCCGACCGGCAGACCGTCGGAGAGCCCGCATGGGATCGACAGCCCCGGAAGCCCCGCCATACACGAGGGGATCGTCAGGAGATCGGCCACGTACATCGCGATTGGATCGGCGGTGCGCGCACCGAGCGGGAACGCGACAGTAGGCGACGTCGGCGAGAGCAGCGCGTCGTAGCGCTCGAACGCTTCCACGTGCTCGTTTCGGATCAGCGTCCGCACCCGCTGCGCCTGGCCGTAGTACGCGTCGTAGTAGCCCGCCGAGAGCGCGTACGTTCCGAGCATGATCCGCCGGCGCGGCTCCGGGCCGAAGCCCTCCCACCGCGTCCGCTCGTACAGGTCGGTCAGATCGGTCGCTCCCTCAGCGCGATACCCGTATCGCACGCCGTCGTAGCGGGAGAGATTCGCGCTGGCCTCGGCCGGTGCGATCAGGTAGTAGCAGGCCAGACCGTACTCGACGGAACGGGGCAAGCTCGTCTCCTCGACATCGGCGCCGAGGCTCTCCGCGAGCTCGATCGCGGCCTCGACCGAAGCCTTTACGCCCGGCTCGATTCCCTCAGCCTCGTTGAGTTCGCGAGGCACTCCGAGTCGCACGCCGTCCAGCGTCTCGGCGTTAGGAATGCACACGGGCTCCGGCAGCTCGACCGTGGTCGAGTCGTTCGGATCGCGGCCGGCGAGGATCTCGTAGAGGAGCGCGCAGTCACGCACGGTCTTGGTCATCGGACCAACCTGATCGAGACTCGACGCGAACGCGATCACGCCGTAGCGTGAGACGGTCCCGTACGTCGGGCGCAGGCCGACGATGCCGCAGAGAGCGGCCGGCTGCTTGATCGAGCCGCCGGTGTCGGAGCCGAGCGCCCACGGCGCGAGACCACCGGCGACAGCGGCTGCCGAGCCACCTGACGAGCCGCCTGGGACGCGATCCGGGTCCCAGGGGTTGTGCGAGGGGCCGTACGCCGAATTCTCGGTGCTCGATCCCATGGCGAACTCGTCGAGATTCGTCTTACCGAGAATCGGCATGTCGGCGGCGCGGCACCGTTCGACCACGGTCGCGTCGTACACCGGCACGTAGCCCTCGAGGATCTTGGATGCCGCGGTGGTCTCTAGACCCTTGGTGCCGATGCAGTCCTTGACGGCGATCGGGACACCACCGTCGGCGACCGCGCCCCTCTCGTCACCGGCACGCAGGTACGCGTGGAGCTCGCCGT
>JAUVPB010000150.1 GCA_030598925.1 Actinomycetes bacterium | reverse complement strand
CGCGACGCCGACGTCCGGCTAGCGCTCGCGCGAACCGTGAGGCGGTCTCGTGGACGGCACCATCCACGTGGTCGCCTAAGCTGCCGCGGGCGCATGCGGGCAACAACGGTGAGAGAGCGAGCGATGGTACGCTTCGAGTCTGTGGTCGACTTCCCACTCCGGGTGCGTCGCAGCAGGGCGAGTGCCGGTCGCGGACGGTGCCGCTAGTGGGTCGCCAAACGAAGTACGTGTTCGTGACGGGCGGCGTTGTCTCGTCCCTCGGCAAGGGCATTACCGCGGCGTCGCTTGGCGCATTGTTGAAGGCTCGCGGGGCGCGCGTGCAGGTTCAGAAGTTCGATCCGTACATCAACGTCGATCCTGGCACGATGAGCCCGTTCCAACACGGCGAGGTGTTCGTCACCGAGGACGGAGCCGAGACAGATCTCGACATCGGCCATTACGAGCGGTTCGTCGACGAGAACCTGTCCAAGAACGCGAACCACACCTCAGGCTCGATCTGGTACTCCGTGATCCGCAAGGAACGCAAGGGCGAGTACCTCGGGTCGACCGTTCAGGTCATCCCGCATATCACGAACGAGATTAAGGAGCGCATTCGTCGCGTCGCCGAGACGACCAACGCTGATGTGGTGATCAGCGAGATCGGTGGCACTGTCGGCGATATCGAGTCCCTGCCATTTCTCGAAGCGATCAGGCAGTTCAGGCGCGAGGCCGGGCCGGAGAATGTGCTCTACCTCCATGTCACGCTCGTGCCGTTCATCGACACGGCTGGAGAGCTCAAGACGAAGCCGACACAGCACTCCGTCAACGAGTTGCGTCGCATCGGTATCCACCCTGACATTCTCGTCTGTCGAGCGAGCGATCCGATTCCGGACGAGGTGCGGGAGAAGATCGCGCTGTTCGCGGATATCGACACGCGTGCGGTCATCGACAACCAGAACGTCGCCGACGTCTACCTGGTGCCCGAGGCCTTGCATGAAGAGGGGCTCGACGAGCTCGTGTGCGACAAACTCGACCTTGGCTGCGGCGATGCCGACCTGTCGGGCTGGCGCGAGCTCTCACGGGCGATTCGTGCGCAACAGGGCGAGGTGAAGATCGCACTCGTCGGGAAGTACGTGGCCGTGCATGATGCGTACCTCTCGGTTGCCGAGGCATTGCGACACTCGGGTCTCGAGCACGGCGTCTCCGTCAACCTCTCGTGGGTCGACGCGTCGGTCAACCCCGAGACTGCGGCCGAGCTGGAACGCGCCGACGGCATCCTTGTCCCGGGTGGGTTTGGCGGGCGCGGGATCGAGGGAAAGATCATGGCCGCCGAGCTCGCTCGAGAGCGCGGGATCCCCTACCTCGGCATCTGCCTCGGGATGCAGGTCGCGGTGATCGAGTTCGCCCGGAACGTCGCCGGCTTGGACGGCGCAAACTCCAGCGAATTCGACCGAGAGACGCCCGCCCCCGTCATCGATCTCCTGCCCGAGCAGAAGGAAGTAGAGGACCTGGGTGGCAGCATGCGACTTGGTGCGGGCGCCGTCGACATCGCACCGAACACCCGTGCGTACAGCGCTTACGGACAGTCCGTCGTTCACGAGCGACATCGTCACCGGTACGAGGTCAACAACCGCTATCGCGAGCAGCTCGTAGCGGCCGGTCTGGTTGTCTCGGGCACGTACCAGCAGGGCCGGCTCGTCGAGATCGTCGAGATTGCCGACCACCCGTGGTTCGTCGCCGCGCAGTTTCACCCCGAGTTCAAGTCGAGACCACGACGGCCGGCGCCCCTGTTCCGAGACTTCGTCGGCGGAGCGATTCGTCACGGGCAGGTGCGCTCGACCGCCACGAAGACGAGCACGGGCTGAGCCCGTCTCGCGCGGTTGGCGCAGTCGTGTCGAGCCCGCTACCCGACCTCCTGCCGCTTTTCGTCGAGCTGTGCTCGATCGCGAGCCCACCTGGCAGCGAGCGGCCTGTCGCGGAGCGCGTGGTCGAGTACGTCGAGGCGCTCGGGCTCGATGCCGTAGAGGATGATGCCGGTCCGCGGATCGGCGGCGACACGGGCAACATCCTCGTACGAGCGGAACCGACGGTGGCGACAGGCGCGCCGATCTTTCTCTGCTCGCATCTCGACACCGTGCTGCCGGAGGATGAGATCCGGCCGATCGTCGAGGACGGCATCGTCCGCAATGCGGCGGACACGATTCTGGGAGCCGACAACAAGGCCGCCGTGGTCGTCATGCTCGATGCGCTGCGAACCGTGCTCGAGGAAGATCGACCGCACTCTGGCATCGAACTGTTGTTCACGCCCCGCGAGGAGACGGGCTGCGATGGCGCCAAGGCCTTCGACCCGGCAGCGCTGAGCGCACAGCGTGGCTTCGTGTTCGATCATGCGGCGCCGATCGGCGACATCGTGCAGGCGGCTCCGTTCCAGACGACCGTTGACGCGGCCTTCACGGGCCGCAAGGCCCACGCGGGAATTGCGCCCGAGGACGGCCGCTCGGCGATTGCCGCAGCGGCCAGCGCGATCTCCGAACTCCGCCTCGGCCGGATCGACGATGAGACCACAGCAAACGTCGGACTGATCGCCGGTGGAACCGCGCGCAACATCGTGCCCGATCGATGCGATGTCACCGCCGAAGCCCGCTCGCTCAACGAGAGCACGCTGCGCGAGCTCGTCACGGAGATGGTTGATTCGATCGGTTTCGCGGCGTCAGCCGCCGAGTGCCAGGTGGAGATCTCACTCGAGGACAAGTACAGCGGCTATCGATTCAGGGCGGACGATCCGTTGATCGAGTTCGGCGAGCAGGCGCTCCGTGCGGCCGGCTTCGAACCGCGGTTGGTCGACTGTGGCGGTGGCGCCGACGCGAATATCTTCAACCTTGCTGGGATCCCCTGCCTCAACCTCGCGAATGGAATGGAGAAGATCCATTCGGCGGACGAGCAGATCGCCGTCGCGGATCTCGAGGGAATGCGGGAGGTTACGCTCGCGCTGATCGAGGTCGCGCGGAGGATGTGAGTCGGGCCAGGGGACTCGTTCAACGTAGCGCGTGGAGGCTCACGACCTCGACGCCGCAACCCCTGCCGCAGCTCTTGGCCTCGAACCGGCCTGTGGACGAAAGCCTAGGACTCGGTTGCGTCGTCGGCTGGCTCATCCTTGTCCTTCGACCGGGTCGGCGTGATCTTGATCGTCGCCCAGGTCAGCGCGGCGGCGAGCGCCGTGACCGAGACGATCCAGCCGGTGATCTCGAGCAAACCGATGAAGGTATCCATTGACTCCCTAGAATAGCGTCGTGCCAAGAGCGTGTGTCATCGTTCTCGACGGTGTTGGTGCCGGCGAGCTCCCGGATGCGTCCGACTACGGCGACGAGGGGTCCAACACGCTGGGAAACGTGGCTCGAGCTGTCGGCGGCCTCGATCTTCCGAATCTCGAGGCGCTCGGTTTGGGAAACATCATCGAGCTCGAAGGGTGTCCGCCGCAGGACGGCGCACCGACGATCGCGGGCAGGCTCGTCGAGCACTCGAAGGGCAAGGACACGATGTCGGGTCACTGGGAGATGATGGGCCTGGTCTCCAAACAGGCGCCGCCGACGTATCCGCACGGGTTTCCGTTCACCGTGATCGAGGACTTCGCGCACAAGACGGGCCGCGGCGTCATCGGCAACCTCCCAGCCTCGGGCACGGACATCATCCAGGAGCTCGGCGAGGAGCACGAGGCAACCGGCAAGTGGATCGTCTACACGTCGGCAGACTCTGTATTCCAGGTTGCGGCACACGTCGACACGATTCCGCTCGACGAGCTCTACTCCGCTTGTGGGCTCGCACGTGAGGCCTTGACCGGGGTGAACGCCGTTGGACGCGTGATCGCTCGGCCATTCGAAGGCGAGTCAGGAAGTTATGTGCGGACGGCGGACCGAAAGGATTGGGCGTTGAAGCCGAAGCGGCCCAACTGGCTCTCGGTGGTCGTCGAGACAGGCGTCGATGTGCACGGGGTGGGCAAGATCTTCGACATCTTTGCCGGTCAGGACGTGACCCACTCCCATCCCACGAAGTCGAACAACGAGGGGATCGCGAAAACGGTCGAGCTGCTCGAGCAGCTTGATGAGGGTTTCGTCTTCGTCAATCTCGTCGAGACCGACATGCTCTGGGGTCACCGGAACGATCCGGTCAACTTCCATCGGTGCCTCCAGGATTTCGATCGTAGGCTCTTCGAGCTTCTCGGAGCGCTGCGGCCGGACGATCTCTTGATTCTGACGTCCGATCACGGTGTCGACCCGACGACACCGTCTACAGACCACTCCCGCGAGCACGGACTGCTGCTTGCGTACATCGAGGGTCGAAACGCGAACGGTGCGCGTCACGACGGCGCGTTCGGCGACGTGGGCGCGACCGTCAACGCGTGGTTCGGTGGGCGCGTGCCGGCTCGGGGCGTCAGCGGCGCGCCGATCTCGACGTTGTAGGCGGCGGCCAGTGCGAGCCATTGACGTCATCCAAAAAAAGAGAGACGGCAACGAGCTCGAGCCCGACGAGCTTCGCGAGTTCGTGCTCGCGTACTCGCGGGACGAGGTGCCCGACTACCAGGTGTCGGCGTTTCTTATGGCCGTGTACTTTCGAGGTCTGAGCTCGGCCGAAACGGTCGTGTTGACGCAGGCGATGGTCGACAGTGGGGGAACGATCGATCTCTCCTCGCTTGGCCGTTCAGCCGTCGACAAGCACTCGACCGGTGGTGTGGGAGACAAGACCTCGATCGCTCTAGGCCCTGTTGTCGCAGCCTGCGGCGTGCCGTTCGCGAAGATGAGTGGACGAGGCCTCGGGCACACCGGGGGTACGCTCGACAAGCTTGAGGCGATACCCGGCTTCCGGATCGCGCTCGGCGAGGACGAATTCGTCAGCCAGGTCGCCGGCGTCGGCGTGGCGATCGTAAGCCAGACTCCCGATCTGGTGCCGGCGGACGCCCGACTCTATGCGTTGCGCGACGTGACCGCGACTGTCGATCAGAACGGGCTCATCGCGGCGAGCATCATGTCCAAGAAGATCGCAGCGGGGGCCTCCGCGATCCTGCTCGACGTCAAGGTCGGCACAGGCGCGTTCATGCGAACGGTCGACGATGCCCGCGCTCTTGCCGAGGCGATGATCGATCTCGGTGCACGTGCGGGCCGGCAAGTGAAGTGCGAGATCACCGACATGGCGCAACCGCTCGGCCGTGCTGTCGGAAACGGCCTCGAGATCCGAGAGGTCGTCGAGACCCTGCAGGGCAGTGGCCCGCCTGACCTCGTGGAGCTCGTCATGACCTCGGCCAAGCATCTCCTCGCGATGTCGGATCTCGGTGTCGACGAGGCGGAGGCAGAGGATCGCGCACGTGCTGCGCTCGCGTCCGGGGCGGCATATGCCGCATACGAAGAGTGGGTCGTTGCGCAGGGTGGTAACCCTGATCCCTCCGTGCTTCCAAGTGCGCCGATTCTGCGTGAGGTCGTCGCAGACCAAACCGGCTACATAGCGGACCTCGACGCCATGGCGATCGGTGTCGCGACCGTCCGTCTTGGCGCCGGTCGAGTTCATAAACAGGACGTGATCGATCACGGCACGGGCATCGTGTGTCACAAGAAACGTGGTGACGCCGTCGACTCTGGCGCAGTTCTCGCCGACGTGCACGCCCGTACTGCTGACGCGGCTGATGAGACGGCCGCGGCCGTCCGAGCCGCCTACCGCCTGACGGACGACGCTCCCGAGCCGTCGCCGCTCGTGCTCGAGTTCCTGTCCTGACGTGCCTGAGCTCCCGGAAGTCGAGACCGTCCGTCGCCAGCTCGAACCCGTCCTGCTCGGCCATCGACTCTCGTCAGTCTCTATTGCCGACAGCCGGCTGACGAGGCCGACCTCTCCGCAGGTAGTCGAGCAGCGACTCACGGGCCGACAGATCGTGGGTGTCGAGCGACGCGGCAAGTACCTGATCTTTGAGCTGGGAACGGTCAACTGGATCGTGCACCTGCGAATGACGGGCTCGTTTACCACGACTGACGCCGGAGGGCGGGAGCCCGAGACACACATTCGTGCGCGCGTCGTACTCGACGACGGCACGGTGCTTAGATATCGGGACGTCCGTCGCTTCGGCACCTGGTCTCTGCTCGACGACGTCGAACGCGACGCATTCTTCTCGGAGCGTCTCGGCCCGGAGCCGCTCGGTGAGGCGTTTGACGAAGCCTGGCTCGGGACGAGGCTCGCCGGGTCGCGCTCGACGATCAAGGCCATGCTGCTCGACCAGGCGACCGCCGCCGGGGTTGGGAACATCTACGCCGACGAGTCTCTGTGGCGAGCGGGCGTGCACCCGGCCCGACCCGCTGCGTCGCTCACCGGAGCCGAGATCGAGCGCCTCATCGATGCACTCCGCGAGGCACTTCAGCAGGGAATCAGGCGGCAGGGCGCGACGCTTCGCGACTACCGCGCGCCAGACGGGACAAACGGGGCGATGCAGGACGAATTCGCTGTGTACACACGAGAGGGGGAGCCCTGCGAGCGTTGTGCGGCGCCGGTCGCGAAGACACGTGTGGCCGGGCGCGGCACGTGGTTCTGCCCGTCGTGTCAGGACAAGTAGCGTTGGAGACGGCACATGGGTGAACTGATCGACGGCTTCAAGCTCGGTCACTGGACCGACGAGGATCGCTGCACGGGCTGCACCGCGATTCTCGCGCCGGAAGGCGCGGTCGCCGCAGCCGAGGTGCGTGGTGGGGGGCCTGGGACGCGCGAGAGCGAGCTGCTCCAGCCCTCGGCCTCGGTAGGTGGCGTTGACGCTGTCCTGCTGACCGGCGGGAGCGCACGCGGCTTGTCTGCGGCCGACGGTGTCGTGACGTGGCTTACAGAGCAAGGGCGTGGATGTCCGACCGGCGGTGGGCTCGTGCCCCTCGTGGCGTCGGCTGTCGTATACGACCTCATGCTCGGGGCATCGGACGCTCATCCAGGCCCGCGAGAGGGCTATTCGGCCTGCGCCGCGTTCTCCGATCGCGTCGAGCGCGGCT
>JAUVPB010000184.1 GCA_030598925.1 Actinomycetes bacterium | reverse complement strand
GTCACGGTCGAGCCCTGCGCTCAGCCTGTGTGCGCTCAGCCTGTGTGCGCTCAGGCTCTAGGCACGTTGTGTGAACCACGTGCCCCTCTCCTCATCGAGGAACACGGTCACCTGCCTACCGGTCTCGAGGACAAGATCGAAATACCGCCGGCGAACTGGGTCACTCGTCCACCATTGGTCTGCAACGCGCCACTCTTCACGAACCGCCTCGACCAGAACACCCTCAACCGTCGTCGGCAAACCGCCTGTCGCGGCAACGCCAACCCGGCGAGGAGCGTTCAATCGTCTCGCGGAACGAGAATCGCTCGGTTCTCTGGAATCCGGGACCATGGCGCGATCTCGACCACGGTGCAGACCGCGTAACGACCGACGCTGGTGCGCACCTGACGAAGGCCTTCACGTAGCTTCTCCTGAAGCCGCTTTCCTCGAGCTGACAGCAGCTCTTCTTGGATGCCTTGCCACTCCGTGAGCTCGTCGATCTTCACCTTCAGGTCGAGCGCGGGCGCAGGGAGCTCGGAGAGCCGCGGCACCAGAGCCACGCGCAACGCAGCTGGGTCTGCGCTCGGTTCGCGCAGCGTCAGCGTACGGCGCCACGACCCGCCGCTCACAAGACGAGCCGAGAGCGCAACCTTGCGTAACGCCCTCCCCTTACGATCCGGACGCGCCAGAAGCAGATCGATCAATCGCGCGAGCGAATGTTCGAGCGTGGAGGAGTTCGCAACAGGATCGGGGAACTCGATGCTCTCGACGAGATCGACCGGTGGCAGACGCGGCACGACCCGTGCGCGATCTTCGCTTCTCGCACACAGCCACGCCTCATCGACGTCGTTGCCAAACCGATCGGAAACTGACGCCCGCGGGAGGCTCGCTAGCTCTCCGAGCCTCTGGACACCGAGAGCCGCAAACTCCTCACGACGTTTCTGTGAAAGCGGCAGGAGATGGAGAGGAAGCGGTTCGAGGAACAATGCAGTTTCAGCGTCATCGACAACAAGAATTCGCCCAGGCACGGTGACGTTCGCAGCGGCGATGGCCGCAAAACGACGGGCGGCGACGCCGAGGCTCGGTTGCCAGCGCGAGTCGACAGCAGCCATGGCGCGCTCGAGCGCTTGTTCGAGACCGCCTGCGAGTGGCTCGACGGGAATGGTGTCGAACAAGACGCACCCGTGCTCGATAGGTTCGACCTCGAAGCCTGCCTCTTCCAGCTGGCGCAGAATCGTCTCCCAGACATCGGCGACAGCAGCAGGATCTTGTTCGAGAAGAACCAGCTCGGGACAGGTTGCGAGCGCCTCGCTAAGACGCATCCCGACACGTAGACGCGATTCCTCAGCCACACGAGTAAACGCTTCGATGACCTCCGGAGAGTTCGTGGCAGGTGCGAGAGCGACGGGAAGACCTGAGAGATCACGCCGAGTGCGGAGAGCAACGCGGAGAGCGAACGAGGAGATAGATAGGCAGGCGATCATGGGAACATGTGTTCTACACGAACATATGTTCTATGTCAAGGGGCCCCCACCCTCGCCTTTCGAGTCAACCCGTCCGCGAGGCTCGAGCTAGAGAGAGATCGCGACGGCGAGCGTCGTCGTTCCCGTGAGCCGAGGAACGACCGTGAGGACGTCCGTACGGGCGCACCAGGCGATGTCGTCATCGAGGCCAGCCGCAAGAAGGTTGCGTGCGCTTTGGCTTGCGGTCAGACCCGCCTCGGAGCTCTTGAAGCCCTCAGCGATCCGAACGGCTGCGTGCGCCGCATCGGTGAGCTCGCCGTCGAGCAGCGCGGCGAGTCGCCCTGCACAGTAGGCATCGTCCATCGCGAACGCCTCGAGCACCCCGGCGCACACCAGTGACACGTCCCGACCTGCCTCGCGGACGACTTCCGCGACGGCCCCAAGATTAAGGAAACTCGCGGCGTACACGCGCTCTGCCCGCTCTGCGGCAGCCACGAGGGCGCGCGTACCGTTCGTCGTGGAGAGAATCGCGAGCTCAGCCGCCGGTTCCAGGAACTCCCGTGGCGAATTACCCAGATCGAAGCCGGGAATACGTACGCACTCTCTCTCGCCTGCGAGAACGCCTCGCCCCAGTTCGCGACGAAGCGTCAGTGCATCGTCGACGTCAGCGCAGCAGTGGATCTGCTCGTATCCGGCGTCGAGCGCTTGAGCGATGGTCGATGTCGCGCGAAGCACATCGATGACCACTGCGGTTGGCGCAGGTGATGCAAGCGCAGGTGCAAAGGCGACGTCAACACGCATGGGCGGGGCGATCCTAACGAACGCCGTCAACTGCACGTGATTGTGAATCCCACCCGTAGGATCAGTGGAATGACAACCACCGAGCCCGGCCAGCACACCGCGTGCTACCGCCACAAGAACGTCGAGACGGCAGTGAGCTGCTCGGAGTGCGGCCGCCCTATCTGCCCAGATTGCATGGTGTTCGCACCCGTCGGCATCCATTGCCCTGAGTGCTCTCAGCAGCGCGAAGCGCGCGTACCACGCGCCAAGCCCAGCCAGACCGTACGGCAGTTCGCGCGAGCAGGCTCGTCCGACCTCGTAACGCGCGTGCTCGTAGGCATCAACGTGTTGATCTACATCGCGCAGGTCGCCGAGTCGGGCAACCTCAGCGGGGTTGGTGGGCAACTGTTCTTCAAGGGCGCGCTGTTCGGCCCCGCGGTGGCAGACGGCGATTGGTGGCGCATCGTGACATCCGGCTTCCTCCATGGGAGCCCCATTCACCTGCTGTTCAACGTGCTCATGCTGTGGTGGTTCGGACGCGCGCTGGAGGCGCTCATCGGTCCGCGCCGGTTCCTCGCTCTGTACATGATTTCGCTGCTCGCGGGTTCCGCAGGAGCGCTGCTGCTAAGTCCGACCACGCCGGTCGTGGGTGCGTCCGGAGCCGTTTTCGGCATCCTCGGCGCCGGGCTCCTCCTAGAACGCCGCGGGATCTACGTCTTCGGCGGCGCCGCGTTCATGATCGTCGCGCTCAACGTCGTGATCAGCTTCGTGATCCCACGAATCTCGGTCGGAGGCCACCTCGGCGGTCTCGTCGGGGGCGCGCTCGTCATGTTGGTGATGTCGAACTTCGGTCGATCGAATCCGGCCTACACGCGGACGACGGCTCCGGTCGTCGCCGGGCTCGTGTGCGTTGCCGTCGGGTCGGTGGCGATCGCCTACTTGCGCGTTCGCGGCTTGGCTTAGCCGATCTCGATCGACTCGACGCCGGCCGCGGCGAGCACAGCCTGAGCGGCCGACAGCCGCGCAACCGGAACGCGAAACGGCGAGCACGACACGTAGTCGAGCTCGAGGTCATGGCAGAACCGCACGGAACGGGGGTCGCCTCCATGCTCGCCGCAGATTCCAAGCTTGATGTCTTCGGAGGTCTCGCGCGCACGTGCGACGGCGATGCGCATCAGATCGCCCACGCCTGACTGTTCAAGCGTTTCGAACGGGTCGTCGTCGAGCAGATGCTGATCGAGATAGACGGGCAGGAACTTGCCTGCATCGTCACGGGAGAAACCGAGCGTCGTCTGCGTCAGGTCGTTCGTGCCGAAGCTGAAGAAGTCCGCGTGCTTCGCGATCTCGTCGGCGCGAACACAAGCCCGAGGTAGCTCGA
Source organism: Actinomycetes bacterium (assembly GCA_030598925.1). Taxonomy (GTDB): domain Bacteria; phylum Actinomycetota; class Thermoleophilia; order Gaiellales; family Gaiellaceae; genus JAUVPB01. The sequence goes on along the minus strand of JAUVPB010000184.1, from coordinate 2,088 downwards.
TCATCGTCCCGATCCGGAAGTCGAGCTCTTGCTGCGCGCTCTCGAGTTCTTCCAGGGCTGTGTCGACGGTGAGCTTGCGAAGTCGCTCGAGCTCGGAGCCGAAGGCGACGAGTGGGTGCATGATCTCGACGAGCGGCGGTTCACCGATGCGAGCCGCTGTTGCGAGAGCAGCGCGAATGATCGCCCGCACCTGCATCTCATAGATCTCGGGTCGGAGTAGCCCCAGCCTGCAACCGCGCCAGCCCAGCATCGGATTCTCCTCGCGGAGGGCACGAACCCGTGCTGCGATCTCGGGCGTCTCCGCCTCCTCCAGTCGTGGCAGGAACTCGTGAAGTGGCCAATCGAGAAGCCTGATGGTTACCGGCAGCCCGGCCATCGCCTCGAAGATTCCCTCGAAGTCGGCCTGCTGAATCGGCAGTAGCTGATCGAGCAGGTCGCGACGATCGGCCTCGCTCGTCGCCATCACCATCGCGCGAACGATCGGAAGGCGCTCGTCGTCCCTGAACATGTGCTCGGTGCGGCAGAGTCCGATCCCGCGAGCTCCGAACTCGCGAGCTTTGGCTGCCTCCTCCGGCGTGTCGGCATTCGCTCGCACGCCAAGCCGCCGGATCTCGTCCGCCCAGCCGAGGATCGATTCGAACGTATCTGTCATCGCCGGCGCGATGAGCGGCACGTCGCCGGGAATGATGTCGCCAGTGGTGCCGTCGATCGTGATGATGTCGCCCTCTGCGAACGCGCGCGAGCCGATCGTGAGCGCACGTGTCTCCATGTCGATCTGCATCCCCTCGCAGCCGACCACGCACGGCGTGCCCATCCCGCGAGCAACCACCGCGGCATGAGAAGTCAGACCACCTCGAGCGGTCAGGATCCCTCGAGCGGGCAGCATTCCGTGGAAGTCGTCGGGCGTGGTCTCCCAGCGAACGAGGATGACCGCTTCTCCGGCACGCCCGCGTGTCTCTGCCAGGTCGGCGTCGAGGATGATCGCACCGGTCGCAGCGCCCGGCGACGCGTTCAGACCTTTGGCGACGACCTCGTAGCTGGACAACACGTCGATTGTCGGATGCAGGAGCTGGTCGAGTTGCATCGGATCGATTCGCGCAACAGCCTCGTCCCTACTGATCAAGTCCTCCGCGACCATGTCGGCGGCTATCCGCAGCGATGCCTGAGCACCGCGCTTACCGGTACGGGTCTGAAGGAGATAGAGCGCCCCTTCCTCCACGGTGAACTCGATGTCCTGCATATCGCGGTAGTGGTCTTCGAGCCGGTCCACCGTGTCGACCAGCTGTTCGTAGGCGGCCGGCAGCTGGCGCTCCATCTCTCTGATCGGCTCGGGTGTCCTGATGCCGGCGACGACATCCTCACCCTGCGCGTTGACGAGGAACTCGCCCCAGATGCCAGGCTCGCCGGTGGACGGATCCCGCGTGAAGCACACGCCGGTTCCGGACCCGGAGCCCTTGTTGCCGAAAACCATCTGGACGACGTTCGCGGCCGTGCCGATCTCATCGGAGATCGCGAACTCGCGGCGGTACGCCCGGGCGCGCGGCGTGTCCCAAGAGTTGAAGACCGCGCGAATAGCGCGCATCAGCTGCTCGCGCGCGTCCTGGGGAAACTCCTCGCCGGAGTGGCTCGCATAGATCGTCTTGAAACGCTTGGCGACCGCCTTCATGTCGTCGCCGCTGAGATCCGCGTCGTCCGTTGCGCCTTGAGCAGCCTTTAGCTCCGAGAGCGCATCTTCGAAGAGGTGTGATGACACGCCCATCACGACGTCCCCGAACATCTGAACGAGCCGGCGGTACGAGTCGTACGCGAACCACGCGTTGCCCGTAGCCCCGGCCAGGCCCTCGACGGCGCGATCGCCGAGTCCGAGGTTGAGAATCGTGTCCATCATCCCGGGCATCGACGCGGCCGCACCTGAGCGGACGGAAACGAGCAAGGGATCGCTCTCGTTGCCGAAACGCTTTTCCGTCTGTTCCTCGAGGCGTAGGATCGCGGCGTCGACCTCTCCCTCCAGACTTGGCGGGAACTGCCCAGCGGACCCCATGTAGTCGGTGCACGCCTCGGTGGTCACCGTGAAACCGGCTGGCACGG